>JAOUMF010000420.1 GCA_029881615.1 Alphaproteobacteria bacterium
GCTGGCCCTGCGAACTTCGCGCCAGACGATGTCCGACGCGATGTAAGAGCCGCCGGGGCTGTCGACCCGGAACAGGATAGCCTTGACGTCATCATCGTCCGTGGCGTCGGCGATGGAGTCGGCCACGCTGTGGGCCTTGAAGCCGCTACTTTCAAAGTCTCCGTCATCGCTACCGCCTCCCATGGAGATGGCGCCGGTGCCGTATATCAAGGCGACCTTCGGTCCCTCGCTATTGGGGCGGTCGATGCCGGCCAGGTAGTCTTCGAGGGAAATCTTTTCGGCCCCGCCGCCGGCTGCCTCGAGATTGGAGTCGATAAATTCATCCCAGTAACCGATCCGGTCGATCAGCCCTTTTTCAAGCGCTTCTTGCGCCAGATAGGGGCCGTTATCTATCAGTTGGCGCACTTCGGCCTCGTCGAACCCTCGCGATTCGGATATTCCGGCGACCAGTTGTTCGTACAGGGAATCGAGCAGCGTCTGGAGATTTTCCCGTGCGGAATCGCTCATGCCATATCGCGTGAAGGATTCGACCGACGATTTGTATTCGTGGCGTTGCCCGAAACGCGGTTCGACTTCAAGTTTGTCCAGCAACCCCTTTGCATAGGGTATTTCCATGGCGATGCCGATCAGCCCGACTCCGCCCGATGGCTGGACCCAGATTTCGTCGAAGGCGCTGGCCAGATAATAGGTGGCCGAACCGCCCCCCAGCCCGCCAAGATCTTCGGTAAAGATACGTGCGGACTTCCCGGCGCCACGCAGTTCTGCGATTGCGGCACGCAGCTCCTGTGCCGTCGACAGGTTGGTGCGGAATCCGCCCATATAGACGGCGACCCCCGATATGCGATCGTCCGTTACGGCGGCGCGGAGGCCCATGATAACCTCGCGCAGAACCAGATCCTGTTTCTCGAACGGGAACCCGCCTGATTTGCGGCGATCCGGCAGGCTGTCTTCGAGATTGACCCTCAGTACCATCTGGTCAGGCAAGGTTTTTCCTGCTCCAGCCCCGAAAATGGCGATTGAGAAACTGACAACTACAAACAGCACGACTACAGCGCCGATCGAGGCCAGGGATATTACAACAAATCGCCATAGGCTTTTCATCGGGGGGTAATCCTACAGATTCAATCCGGTGATCAGGTCGCGCGCCTTGCGCCAGGCGGCGACGGCGCTGGCCTCGTCATCAAGGGCGGCTAGCACGCGGGCGTAAGTGCGCCAGTTCCATACGCTGCTTGGCCTGTCGGCACTGCGCTCGGACATCAGTGACCGGGCGATGTCCAGGCGGCCGCCGCGCACCGTTGCCGATATCAGAATTCGGTGGAATATATCCTGCTGCGCCACGCTGCCGCCCAGATAGCGCAGGTCGTAACGCAAAGGCTGCAACAGTTCGACAACGCGTCCGAAATCGCCGCAGGAATAAGCCAGTATCGCGGCGCAAAGCGGGGCGCCGATTTCGCCATGGATCGTTGCGGTCATGCCCCCGGCGGCCTCCGCATGGCTGGTCATGGAATCGATCATTGCCTCGGCTGCGTTTATGCGGCCATCGGCGGCCATTGCCATCATGTAGTGGGCGTCGGCGAAGGCCAGTTTGTGGTCTTGTGCATGGGCTTCGGCCTTGTCGGCCAGTTCGGTCCAGCGATTGCCAACATCGACACCGGTTTCCTCCAGCCGCCACAACAGCGAGGAAGCATTGACGATATCCAGGTAATCGTCGCTCTGTTCGGCGCGGATGCGGCTGTCATAGCCGTCGAGAACGGCGTGGTAGCGTTCCAGGTCCATCAGCAGCAGCGCCCCGTGCCACCACAGATGATTGGCGAAATTGTTGCAGTTGATCCAGATTTTTTCCGATGTCTTCAGCCAGTCCGTGCCTTCGCGGTGCCGGCCCTGCATCTCCATGACGTGGATCACGGCATGAATTGCCCAGACGTCCGCCGGATTGATCTCCACCGCGTGCTGGCCAACCGCCTCCGCATTGGCATAGTCGCCGCATTCTTCCAGCCCGAAGGCATACATGCCCAGCACGAAGCCATGGCCCGGCGTGTCTTCGTTCCAGGCATAGAGTACCCGTGCGATGGAATCCCGGACATTACGGGCGTCGCCAAGGTAAAAATACAGATGGTTGGCGAGTTTGAGCGCGAGAATATCGCGGGGGTTTTCCAGCAATATTTTTTCCCACGATTCCAGCGCAGCCTGCCAATCGCCGCGGTGCCATGCGGTCAGCGCGGCAATGTGGTCTCGCTCGCGCTGGGTTGCGCCTCGCTGCAAGGCCGATTGCTTGGCTGTGGTTATCGCCGCGTCGATTTTCTGGTCCAGTATGCGTACGGCGAACAGCATCATTAAGTAGCCCTGCAGCACATGGCCCATCAGGAAATCGCTGTCGGCCCGTAACGCCAGCTTCAGATGATCGTCGGTATCGCGGCGGAATCCCAGCCATGACGCTATGGCGTCGTCGAAACAGCGAACAGCATCCTCGCTGGATGTCGTATAGGCGACATCCCGCCGGTCATATTGAATCGCTATTGTCCGTTCCGACAAATCTGTTTCACCCGCACTGCGCTCGGTGTCGTAAAAGATGATCGGCCAGGACGCATGCCATCATGGCTTCGCCGACCGGGACCGCGCGTATCCCGACGCAAGGATCGTGCCTTCCTTTCGTTAAGATATCACTATCTTTTCCATCCAAAGTAACCGTTTTTCGCGGGGTCAGGATCGAACTTGTCGGTTTTACGGAGAATCGTACGACGATATCCTGCCCGGTGCTTATGCCACCAAGAATGCCGCCCGCGTTATTGGCGGTGAAAACCGGGTTTCCATCGGGTCCCATGCGCATTTCGTCGGCGTTCTCCTCGCCGGTAAGCGCGGCCGATGCCAGGCCGGCGCCGATTTCGACGCTTTTTACCGCGTTGATGCTCATCATGGCCTTGGCCAGATCTGCATCCAGCTTGTCATAGACAGGCGCGCCCAGGCCCGCCGGCACGCCCTCGGCCACCACTTCGACAACCGCGCCGATGGAAGAGCCGGATTTGCGAATGCCGTCCAGATAGCCTTCCCAGCTCTGCGCCGCCTTGCGGTCGGGGCACCAGAAGGGATTGTCCTCCACCGCGTCCCAGTCCCAGGACTCGCGGTCGATCAGGTGCGGGCCGATCTGCACCAGCGCGCCGCGAATGCGCACCGAATCGCCAAGCACCTTGCGGGCGATCGCCCCGGCGGCGACCCGCATCGCGGTTTCGCGCGCCGACGATCGGCCGCCGCCCCGGTGATCGCGGATGCCGTATTTCTTCCAG
>JAOUMF010000421.1 GCA_029881615.1 Alphaproteobacteria bacterium
CTTCGCAAGCGCAAGCTGCGCGAAGGTTTCTAGGCCGTACGCGATATTTCCGTTGCACTGACGGACGTTTAAAGAAAACGCCCCCGGCGATAAGCTGGTGGGCGTTTTTGTTTGCGCGGAAACAGTGAAGGAGCCGAAATGGCAACGAAACGACCGGGAACGCCATGGATGTCGGCCGACGAATATGGTGCCGGGCTTGAAGGGCTGGGTATCAATTTGCTGGTTAGTGACATCGCCGCCTCGGAGGAATTCGCCCGGTCGGTGCTGGGTGCCGAGTCGGTGTATGTGGACGCCGACTTCGCGGTCCTCCGGTATGGTGGGGCGGAGTGGATGCTGCACGCTGACCATTCCTACGAGGATCATCCGTTGCATGGATTCGTGGCCGGGCAGGAAGGCCGCGGGGCGGGCGCCGAACTAAGACTGCATCACTGCGATCCCGACAGGGCCGAGGCCGCTGCCCTTGCCGGGGGGTACACCGTACTGGCCGGTGCCGCCGACAAGCCCCACGGCCTGCGCGAGGCCTTTATCCTGGACCCCGATGGCTATTGCTGGGTTCCCGATATCCCGTTGAAAGGCTGACCGCCGCCGCCATTTATGCTATGACCCGACCAAACGGTCGGAGAGAGTAATTTCATGTCTGTAAATTCGGGTAAGCGGTTGAAGCCGTCGGCGACCCATTGGGGTGCTTTTTCCGCGGAGCTGGAAGACGGTCGTGTCGTCGGCGTGCGGCCTTTCGGGCGCGACCCCGATCCCGCGCCAATGATCCAGGCTATTCCGGACGCGCTGTATCATGAAACCCGGATCGATCGCCCCTATGTCCGCAAGGGCTGGCTGGAAAAGGGCGCGAACAGCGACCGTGCCGGCCGGGGCGCCGAACCCTTCGTGCCCGTCGAATGGGACGTGGCGCTGGATCTGGTCGCGAACGAGTTGGCCCGGGTGCGCGAGGCCCATGGCAATACGTCGATCTTCGCCGGCTCCTACGGCTGGGCCAGCGCCGGGCGGCTGCATCACGCCCGGACCCTGCTACACCGCTTCCTGAACGGCTTCGGCGGCTTTACGGGGCAGGTGACGAACTATTCCTATGCCGCGGGCATGATCATCATGCCGCATGTGGTGGGCACCAGCCGGGTCGTCAGCGGACCGTTGACCGACTGGCGCAGCATTACCGAGAATACCAAGCTGATGGTGATGTTCGGCGGCGTGCCGGTCAAGAACGCCCAGATCGAATCTGGCGGCTCGGGCGAACATACCGCGCAGCCCTGGCTGCGCCGCGCCCGCGAGGCCGGTGTGGAATTCGTCTCGATCAGCCCGCTACGCGGCGACGCGCCCGATTACCTGGACGCCGAGTGGCTGGCCCCGGCGCCGGGCAGCGACACCGCCATCATGATGGGACTGGCGCATACGCTGGTGTCCGAAGGGCTGCACGACCAGGCCTTCATGGAGCGTTATACGACCGGTTTCGCGCCTTTCCGCGCCTATCTGATGGGCGAGGACGGCGGTCAGGCGCGCGATGCCGACTGGGCCGCGGCGCTGTCTGGCGTTTCGGCCGATACCATCCGGAACCTCGCCCGGCGCATGGCCGCGACCCGTACGATGCTGTCGGCCAGTTGGTCGTTGCAGCGTTCCGAGTTTGGCGAACAGCCATACTGGATGCTGACCGTGCTGGCCTCGCTGCTGGGCCAGATCGGCCTGCCGGGCGGCGGGTTCGGCTTCGGCTACGGGGCCGAGGGCGGCATGGGCAATCCGCGGCGCCCGATGCCGATTCCGGTCATGCAGGCGGGGAAAAACCCCACCGGCCTTGCCATTCCCGTGGCGCGGATTTCCGATATGTTGCTGGAACCCGGCAAGACAATCGATTTCAATGGTGAGCGCATTACCTATCCCGATGTGAAGCTGATCTACTGGGCCGGCGGCAATCCGTTCCATCACCATCAGGATCTCAATCGCCTGGTAGAGGCCTGGCGGCGGCCCGATACGGTAATCGTGCACGAACCCTGGTGGACCTCGACGGCGCGTCATGCCGATATCGTGCTGCCGGCGACAACGTCGCTGGAGCGCAATGACGTGACGGCAAGCTCACGCGACCGTTTCATCCTGTCCATGCATAAGGCGATCGAACCGTTGGGCGAGGCCCGTAACGATTTCGATATTTTCAGCGATCTGTCCGGGCGCCTCGGTTTCCGCGAAGTCTTTACCGAAGGCCGCGATGAGATGGCCTGGCTGCGTCATATTTATGATGTTTGTCGTCAGCAGGCGGCCCAGTTCCAGACCGAATTGCCTGATTTCGAGGAATTCTGGGAAGCCGGCCATCTTGAATTTCCCAAGCCGGACAAGCCCTACGTCATGTTTGAGGAGTTTCGCGCCGACCCGGCAGCCTTCCCGTTGCGGACGCCGTCCGGGCGGATCGAGATATTCTCCGAGAAGATTGCCTCTTTTGGCTATGACGATTGCCCTGGCCACCCCGTGTGGCTGGAGCCGCGCGAATGGCTGGGCGCGGAAAAGGCCCGCGAGTTCCCGCTGCATTTGATTACCAACCAGCCGTCGACCCGGCTGCATGGCCAGATGGATATCAGCGGGCTTAGCCGTTCAACCAAGCTGAGGGGCCGCGAGCCGGTCTGGATTCATCCCCAGGACGCCGCCGCCCGCAAGATCGCGGACGGCGATATCGTGCGGCTGTTCAATGAACGCGGGGCCTGTCTGGCCGGCGCCATCGTCAGCGACGATGTGCGGGCGGGCGTGGCGCGGATGCAGACCGGCGCTTGGTACGATCCGGTGGAGCCGGGGCAGGTGGGTTCACTGGACCGCCACGGCAACCCCAATATCCTGACCCAGGATCGGGGCACCTCGAAACTGGGCCAGGGCCCGATCGCCGAGAGCCTGCTGGTCGAAATCGAACGCTGGGAAGGCGAGTTGCCGGAAATCACCGTGGGGCGGGAGCCAGCCATAACGCCGAGTTGACGTGCCCGGACCGCCAAAGGCGGGCAAACCGGCTGCGACGGCGGTAGCGGCTTTTATCGAGGAAACGGATTCCCAAAAAATAAGGGGAGCGGCATGGCCACTCCCCCGATCGATATATAAAATGAGTCCGGTAAAGACCGGTCGGTAATTCCGTAGGGATCAGAACGTCTGTGAGGCGGGGGTTACCGCGTCGAAGGCTTCCCAGTTCTGGCCGGCCGCGATCAGGCAGCTAACGCCGTCGGGTCGGGTCAGCATCAAGGTCCAGGTGCCGTTTTCCGATGTGTATAGTTCGACCAGGCTTCCGTTGGTGGATACGCCCATG
>JAOUMF010000422.1 GCA_029881615.1 Alphaproteobacteria bacterium
AGCTACGCCCGCATTCCGATGCTTTATATAAGGCCACCGCGTCGCGGCGTCCATAGCGGCGCGCATAATACGCAAAGAGACGCGCAATGCAAGGGGGAGAATTCGCTTTTTTACGACAAGGCCGGGACTTGCGAAAAGGCCCCGCAAAAGATAAGAGTTTCATCCCATGGAAAATGAACCCCCCTTCAACGATTCAGGCCTGTTTGCGCGGCTTGACGCGCTCGGCCTGACCCATGAAACGGTAGAGCATGACGCGCTCTATACGGTCGAGCAATCGCGCGCGTTGCGCGGCGACCTGCCCGGCGCCCATATCAAGAACCTGTTCCTGCGCGACAAGAAACGCCGCATGTTCCTTGTCACCGTGCTGGAAAGCCGCGAGATGGATTTAAAGGCCCTGCGCCAGCAAATCGGCGCCCAGGGTAACCTTTCCTTCGGCAATGCCGAGCTTCTGATGCAGCATCTGGGCGTCATCCCCGGCGCGGTCACGCCGTTTTCGGTCATCAACGACCGCGACGGCAATGTCACCATGGTGCTGGACCGGGCCCTGACCGAAATCGACCCGGTCAACGCCCACCCCCTGCGCAATGACCGAACCACGGCGATCGCGCCCGGTGACCTGCTGACCTTCCTGAAGGCGGAGAATCACGCCCCGCTGATTCTGGATTTCGACGCCAAAAGCTGAAAATAAGAAAGAAATAGGGACTTGCCTTGCCGCTGGGCAGCAGCCATTTAAGTCGCTAATGGCGCAACGCCAATTGCGTATCCCAAGGGTAACGATAAAGACAGGTCCGGAAGGAAATTATGGAACAGTTGATAGGCCAGCCGGAAGGCGCCGCCCCCGTTATCATAGACGCCACCGACGCCACCTTCGTGGAAGAGGTGATCGAGGCCAGCAAGACGACGCCGATCATCGTCGATTTCTGGGCGCCCTGGTGCGGTCCCTGCAAGCAACTGACGCCGACGCTGGAAAAGGCGGTCAAGGCGATGGGCGGCAAGATTCGCCTGGTCAAGGTCAATACCGACGAAAACCCCGCCGTGGCCCAACAGCTGCGCGTTCAGTCGATTCCCACCGTCTACGGTTTCGTCGACGGCAAGGGGGTGGACGGATTTACCGGCGCGCAGCCGGAATCGCAGATCAAGGCGTTCATCGAGCGGGTTATTCAGGCCGGTGGCGGCGTGGCCGGGCCGTCCCCCGTGGATCAGGCGCTGGAACAGGCAGACGCGGCGCTGGCGGGCGGCGACACGGCGACGGCCGGGGCCATCTATCAGCAAATCCTGCAGCATGACCCCGAGGAGGTCCGCGCCATGGCGGGCCTGGCCCAGAGCCTGCTGAAGGAAGGCCACATCGACGAGGCCCGGGCGGTCCTGGACGGCGTGCCGGTTAAAAAGACCAACGATCCCGATGTCGCGGCGGCGCGATCGGCCATCGACCTTGCCGCCAGCACCGCGGCGCTGGGCGGCGACGCAAGCGAGCTGCGAGCGAAGGTCGAAGCGAACCCGGCCGATCACCAGGCAAGGCTGGATTTCGCGCTGGCGCTTTATGCCGGCCAGGATGCGGCCGGTGCGATCGGCGAGCTACTGGAAATCATCCGGCGCGACCGGGAGTGGAACGAAGAAGCGGCCCGCAAACAATTGATCAATATTTTCGATGCGCTGGGCCCGGCCGACCCGCTGGTCACGGAATCGCGCCGCAAGCTTTCGTCCATATTGTTTTCATGAACAGCCTCGATCCGCAACTCAACGATTTTCCCGCGGCAATTCCCGTATTTCCGCTGCCGGAGGTTCTTTTGTTGCCGGGAGGAACGCTGCCCCTGAACATATTCGAGCCGCGCTATCTTTCGATGGTCGAGGCCGCGCTGGGCGCCGACCGCATGATCGGCGTGATCCAGCCGCTCTCGACCAGCGGGCTGGCCGGCGATCCGCCGCTGTATGACACCGGCTGTGCCGGGCGCATCAGCCGGTTCGAGGAAACCCCGGACGGACGCTTTCTGATTTCCCTGAAAGGGGTTTGCCGCTTCGACATTGCCGAGGAGCTGGCGCCGCGCGACGGTTACCGTCGCGTCCAGGCCGACTGGTCGCCCTACAAGGGCGATCTCGAGGAAACCGAATCCCGGATTTGCCTCAACCGCGGCCGCCTGTTTCCCGCCCTGCGAAATTTCTTCAAACTGCACGGGATCGAGGCCGACTGGGAAACCCTGGGCGAAGCGCCCGACGAACGGCTGGTGACATGCCTTTCGATGATTTGCCCCTTCGGCGCGGCGGAAAAACAGGCCTTGCTGGAAGCGCCCGGGCTGGACGAACGCTCGGAAATTCTGACGACCCTGATCGAAATGGGTGCGGGCCAGCATGACTGCAGCCCGGTGCGGCAATAGATACGAGCAAAGGAACAAACCATGAGCCAGGCTAACCCGGGCGTGGATCCGAAATTGTTGGAACTGCTGGTCTGTCCGCTGACCAAGGGGCCGCTGCGGTACGACGCGGCGAATAACGAGCTGATCAGCGATCAGGCGCGGCTTGCTTTTCCGATTCGCGATGGCGTGCCGATCATGCTGGTCGACGGGGCCCGCGAACTTGACGAGGACAAAGACAGAAAATGAACGAGACCGAAAACAGCTTCAGCGTGGTCCACTGGCCGACCGAAATCCGGCTGAAGAAGAAAGAAAAAATCCTCGAAGTGGATTTCGATGACGGCAGCACGGCCAGCCTGCCGGCGGAACTGCTGCGCGTCGAAAGCCCGTCCGCCGAGGTGCAGGGCCATAACCCCAGCCAGAAGCAAACCCTTTCCGGCCGCCGCCATGTGGGCATCATGGAGCTGGAGCCGGTCGGCAATTACGCGATCCGGATAAAGTTCGACGATTTGCACGACACCGGCATCTTCACCTGGGACTATCTGTACCAGATGGGCAAGAACAAGGATGCCGTCTGGGCCGACTATCTGGCCGCGCTCGAGGAAAAAGGGCTGAGCCGCGACCCCTGATAGCTGACAGCTTCCTAAAGCCCCTCGCCCTTCACCAGTCGGGGCAAATCCCCGACCGCGCCCATGGCGTGACGCATCAGGAACTTCTTCAGCGGCGGAAGCTGGTTCACCGCGGCGAGACCCAGGTCGCGGGCCAGCCGGACCGGCGGAAGATCGTTGGAAAACAGCCGATTCAACGCATCGGTGACACCCGCCAGCAAAACCGTGTCGAAACGCCGCCAGCGTTCATAGCGGGCCAGCACGTCCGGCCCGCCGATATCCAGGCCCAGCCGCCGCGCGTCGATGATCG
>JAOUMF010000423.1 GCA_029881615.1 Alphaproteobacteria bacterium
GGGTCTTCGAGAGCGCCGCGGAAATGAAGGACTGTGCCGCGGCCATGATCTTGATATGGCTCTCCACCAGCAGGCTGCGCTTGCCGATGCGTCCGCATGGATTGGCGCAATCGAAGACCGGCAGATGCTCTGCCTTCAGGTGCGGCGCACCTTCCAGCGTCATCGCACCGCCGCAATAATTATTGGCCGCTTCGATTTCCGCTTTCGTAAAGCCAAGCGACGCCAGCATGTCGAAGCTGATGTCATCAAGCTGCTGGTCGGTAAAGCCGAGAATGTCACGGCAGAACGCCTCACCCAGCGTCCATTTGTTGAAGGCGAAACGGATATCGAATGCGTTGGCCAGTGAATCCTGCAGGGCGGTGAATTGGGCCGAGGTGAAGCCTTTTTCCGTCAGGATGGCGTGGTTGATCCCGGGCGCGTCACGCAGCGTGCCATGCCCGACCGCATAGGCGACGATATCGGCAATCTGGGATTCTTCGTAGCCCAGCGTGCGCAGCGCCATCGGCACCGTGCGGTTGATGATCCTGAAATATCCGCCGCCAGCCAGCTTCTTGAACTTGACCAGGGCGAAGTCGGGCTCGATGCCGGTGGTATCGCAGTCCATGACCAGCCCGATGGTGCCGGTGGGGGCGATTACGGTCGACTGGGCGTTGCGATAGCCATGGGCTTCGCCCATTTTCAGCGCACGATCCCAGGCGGCGGCGGCGGCGATGGGCAGATCTTCCTGCGGGCAGGCCGCGATATCGAGCGGTACCGGCGGGACGGAGAGTCCTTCATAGCCCTTGGTTGCCCCTTTTGCCGCGCGGCGGTGGTTTCGAATGACGCGCAGCATATGGCCGGCATTGTCCTTGTAGCCGGGGAAGGCGCCCAGTTCCTCGGCCATTTCCGCCGAGGTTTCGTAAGCGACGCCGGTCATCAGCGCCGTGATCGCGCCGCACAGCGCGCGACCTTCCTGGCTGTCATAGCCCAGGCCGCTGGCCATCAACAGGGCGCCAATATTGGCGTAGCCCAGGCCAAGCGTGCGATAGCGATAGCTCAACTCAGCGATTTCGCGAGAGGGGAACTGCGCCATCAGAACGGCAATTTCCAGCGTGACCGTCCACAGGCGAACCGCGTGCTCGAACCCCTCGATGTCGAATCTGCCGTCTTCCATGCGGAAGGTCATCAGGTTCAGCGAGGCCAGATTGCAGGCGGTGTCGTCCAGGAACATATATTCCGAACAGGGGTTGGATGCGTTGATCCGTCCCGATGCCGGGCAGGTGTGCCATTCGTTGATGGTGGTATCGAACTGGATACCGGGATCGGCGCAGGCCCAGGCCGCATAGGCGATGTCATCCCAAAGGTCGCGGGCCTTGAGGGTCTTGGCGATCGAGCCGTCCGTGCGGTTGGTCAGATTCCAGTCACCGGCGGTCTGCACGGCCTTGATGAAATCATTGGTCACGCGCACCGAGTTATTGGAATTCTGGCCCGAAACGGTCAGGTAAGCCTCGGAATCCCAGTCGGTATCGTAGGTCGGGAAATCAATTCCGGTATGGCCCTGGCGGGCATATTCGATGACTTTCTGGATGTAGGATTCCGGCACCGACGCCTTGCGCGCCGCGATGACCGCTTTTTTCAGGGGGCGGTTTTCACGGGGGTTGTAGCGGTCCTCGTCGGCCATCGCCACGGCGTCCTTGTCGTGACAGGCCGCCATGACCTCGTTCAGATGGACACCACAGAGCTTCGAGCCGGCGACCAGGGCCGCGACCTTCTGTTCTTCGGTGACTTTCCAGTTGATGTATTCCTCGATATCCGGATGGTCGACATCCACCGTCACCATCTTGGCGGCGCGGCGCGTGGTGCCGCCCGACTTGATGGCGCCGGCGGCGCGATCGCCGATCTTCAGGAAGCTCATCAGGCCCGAGGACCTGCCGCCACCCGAGAGGCTCTCGCCGCCCCCGCGGATCTGCGAAAAGTTGCTGCCGGTGCCCGAACCGTATTTGAACAGGCGCGCCTCGCGCACCCACAAATCCATGATGCCGCCTTCATTGACCAGATCGTCCCCGACTGACTGAATGAAGCAGGCATGCGGTTGCGGCCGCTCGTAGGCGGAGGTCGATTTGGTCAATTCGCCGGTTTCGTGATCCACATAGTGATGGCCCTGTCCCGGACCATCGATGCCATAGGCCCAGTGCAGGCCGGTATTGAACCATTGCGGAGAGTTCGGCGCGCCCATCTGGGTCGCCAGCATATAGCGCATCTCGTCATGGTAGGCGCTGGCGTCGGCCTCGGAATCGAAATAACCGCCCTTCCAGCCCCAGTAGGTCCATGTGCCCGCCAACCGGTCGAAGACCTGTCGGGAATCCGTCTCGTGGGTGGAGCGCTCGTCCTTCGGCAGCTTGTCGAGAGCCGCGTCGTCGGTTTCCTTGCGCCATAGCCATTCCGGCACATTTTCTTCGGCCACCGGCTTCAGGGCCGCCGGGATGCCGGCCTTGCGGAAATATTTCTGCGCCAGCACGTCGGCCGCGACCTGGGTCCATCCGGCCGGAACCTGGACGTTGTTCAGACGGAACACCAGCGAGCCGTCGGGGTTGCGAATTTCGCTGACGGTGTCGCGAAAATCGATGTTGGAATAGGGTGATTGCCCCTCGACGGTGAAACGACGCTCGATACGCATGCCGCTTTACTCTCCCTTGCAAAGCTTCCGGCAACGGAATCGCGCCGGTTGTCAAAATTGTCTCAACGGCGGAAACGCACCCTGCGCGGGCAAATCGTCCGTTGAATTTCGCGAGTACCCAACATTTGGGATTATTTTGAGAGAGTAATACAAAATGTAGCGGCCCTCAATATATATTGTGGGTCGAGATTGAAAATTTACGAAATATTGTATTTCTTGCCCGAGGCAGATCTTGCGGAGGGAAATTCGTTAATTATCGCGTCGCGTTTCCCTTGCGGCGCGCACGGCGATCCGACAATTGCAGCGCGCCTATGGCCGCTAGTACGAGGCCGATGCCCGCGAATTGGGTGATGCCCGGGCGCTCGCCCAGGAAAGCCACGGCGGCCAGGATTGCGACCACAGGTTCGAGATTGGACAGCATGGCCGCGCGAACGGCGCCGATCAGGGGCAGGACGGCGAAGTAGAGCGAAAAACCAAGTGCGGCCAGCCCGCCCGCGAATCCAAAACCGGCCCAGCCGCGCGGTGTATCGGGAAAGGCAAAACCCGGACCCGCGAGAATCGCGGCAACGGTGAGGCTTGCCGCTACGGCCGCCATGACG
>JAOUMF010000425.1 GCA_029881615.1 Alphaproteobacteria bacterium
CCCTACCGTGGACCAATATACGCTGCAGGGCGAAATGTTTTCCAAGGCGATCCGGGGCGGCGGCGAACAGGTCGTGCCGCTGGAAAATTCGATCGCCAATATGCGCGTCATCGACGCCATGTTCGCATCAGAGAAATCGGGTGGCTGGGTGGATATCTGATCCAGTCTTCGGGGAGGGTTTCAAGGGCCGGGCCTATATGGTTCCGGCCCTTGGTTTTTTCACGGGCTTGGAGTGGATACTGGCCAGCGGCTAGCCGTCCGCACTGCCGAGAACCACGACTTCACCGCTGGCGAAACTGGTCGTGAAAATCTTGCCGTCGCCGGCCCATACGACGCCGCGCAGGTCATGGCCGGCCTGTCGCGCCCCAACAAGTTCCTGCGTCTTCAAGTCGACCAGACTAACCCATCCACCGCGGCCGACTACGACAACGCGTTTGCCATCGGGCGAGACCGTCAGCGCCATGGGCACATGCGTGCATTCCCCGCATTCGGCCGGCAGCAATGGAATGCGTGCCTCAATAGTCGAGCCCGACGCATCCAAGACCAGCAGTGAATCCTGTGTCGCATCGAGAAGAAGCAGCCGGCCGTGAGGAGCCTGTGCAATATCGGAAAGCCGCACAAGCGATGGATCGGAAATGGTATGCGTCCATTTGAGGCTCGCCAGGTCGAAAACCCATACGGAGCGGGTCGTGCTCTTGACCACATAAAATGCTTCGCCGTTCCGGTCCACATGGATGGAACTGGGCCGGTCGCCAGCATCGAGCCGCTCCAGCGGCGCCATATCGGCAGGATCGAGAACCGCGACGGCCTGCCCGCCGGTCAGGGCGATCAGCAATTTCCCATCCGCCAGCGCCATTCCTTGTGGGAAACCACCGGTATTCGCCGTGGCCAGAACCGACGACGCGTTCGAATCCATTTTCAGGACATGCCCCTTGATCGAGGCTGTGACGAAGACATCGCCGGATGCCTGGTCGACGAAAACGCGGCTGAGACGCCCGTAGGACGACAGGTCCAGGCTGCTAACTTCGCTAAAGGTATACGGATCCAGCACGTGCAGGGTGCGTCCCGCCGCAGCGGCGACAATGACGCTACCATCGCGCGCGATGTCAATTCCCAAGGGCTCGGCACCAACCGGAATCCGCGCAAGCTCGACCAGCGTTCCCTGCATCGCCGTTTTCGGCTGCAAAAGAGCGAATACCGCTGCGCCGACCATCACCACGCAGACCGCCAGACCGGCGACGAATCGCCTCTTCAGCCTTGGCATGATCGTCACTCAGTCTCCAACAGAGCGCCCTCGCCCTGCACGATCAAGCGCAATACCTCGTCTTCGGTCGTCTCCTTGATGGCGCGTTCGCCTGCGTTCTGGCCACGTTTCAGCACCATGATCCGGTCGCCCACTTCGAAGATATCCTGCAAGCGGTGGCTGATAATCACTTGCGCCACGCCGTGGCTCTTCAACTCCTCCATTGTTTCCAACAGCCGGGTGGTTGCCGGTACCGACAGGTTTGCGGTCGGTTCATCCAGGATGATGACCTTCGGATCGAAGGAAATCGCGCGGGCGATGGCGACCGATTGCTGACGACCGCCCGACAGGCTTTCCACCTTCAACCGGACCGACGGAACATCGACCTTCAGCCTTGTCAGGATTTCCGCGGCTTCGCTTTCCATACGGGCCGTGTCGACGAAGAAACGCTTCTTCGGCCAGCGGCCCAGGAACATGTTGGAGGCTATGTCCATGTTTCCGCACAGGGCGAAATCCTGATAGATCATCTCGATACCACGGTCGCGGCTATCCTGCGGACTATGGAAGTGAACTTCCTCGCCTTCCATGAATATCTCGCCGGAATCACGCGTATAGGCGCCGGAAAGAATCTTCATCAGAGTGGATTTACCGGCCGAATTATCGCCAACCAAGCCAAGGATTTCCCCCGGCATCAATCGGAAATTCACGCCGTCCAGCGCCTTGATGGCTCCGAATGACTTGTTGATGTCGCGCATCTGGACAATCGGTGTCTCGCTCATTGCGCCGTCTCCTTTGCTTGTTCGTCGGCTCGGCGCAACAGGCGGGCCAACTGTCCGAAAATTCCATATTGGCGGACCCATATATCCACCAGTACCGCGACGATCAGAATGCTGCCGATGCTCACATTGACCCAGTGCTGCGGCATAACGAATGACTCCCCGGTGCCCGTGATGACCTGCAGGGACAGGACGGCCCGGACCAGCGTAATGACCGCCGCACCCGCCAGAGCGCCCAGCACCGAGGCGTAACCGCCAAACAGGCTGCCGCCGCCGATGATCACCGAAGCAATCACATCAAGCTCGCGCAACTGCCCGGCTGACGGGTTATAGGACCGATAGAAGGCCACATAGATGATGCCAGCCAAAGCGGCGCAACTGGCCGTCAATACCAGGCTGCGAAAACGTACGGCGTTGGTATCGATCCCGGCGAATCCCGCGGCGCGAAGGTTTCCGCCCGTCGCCTTGACCATATAGCCAAAGGCGCCCCGCCACAGGATCAGTCCGAATACCAGGGCCAGAACCAGCAGGATCAAGGTCTGCGTGCTGACCGCAGAAGCGACGTCATGCAACAACCCCTCCTCGGGCGCGATCCCCCAGTGCTTCAGAATCTCGATAAATTTGCGGCCCAAAAGGTTGAATTCCGCCGGAAAGCCATTGAGTTGCCGCCCCGCCACGATCCAGGCCGCGATGCCCCGGGCGATGTAGAACATTCCGAGAGAGGCAACAAAGGCCGGCAACTTGGCGCGTGTGACCAGAAGACCGGTCACCACGCCCGCGCTAACGCCAACCGAAAAGGCGATCGCCGCGGCGAAAAGCGGCGCCATATCCATTTCCTTCATCAGGAACGCTGCGGTGGACCCGCTCAAGGCCAGCACGGCGCCCACCGATAGGTCGATATCGCCATTTCCGATCACATAGGCCATGCCGACGGCGATGATCCCGATCTCGGTGAAGGCCAGCAACAGGTTAAAGCTGTTGTCCAAATTGCCCCAGAAATCGGGGCGGAGATAAAATCCCACGCACCAAAGGAAGATCGCCAGCAGGATCGCCGCCGATTCCCGGTGCGACATAAACTTCTTGAACACGGATGTATGCAGGTTGCTCTCCATCGGGGCGATCACATGGGTGACCGGCGCCTCGATGGCCACCGTTTCGGTTGCTGCCGGCGGCGGCGGCAACCCGCGCAGGCGGGCGATGAGCCGCGCGACGATCCGCCGGCGGATCACCC
>JAOUMF010000424.1 GCA_029881615.1 Alphaproteobacteria bacterium
TGAGTCGCAATCCGGCCGTCCAGCGTGGTCGCCAGCTTCAGGGTAACCAGCGGCCGCCCCGCGCGCTGACGTAACATATAGCCGGCATTCAACGCCTCGGCCTCATCCCGCAACAAGCCGCTCTCGCCGGCAATGCCCGCGGCGCGCATCCGTTCCAGGCCTCGACCGGCGACCCGGCTGTCGGGATCTTCCACCGCCGCCACAACCCGCGCCACGCCGGCCGCGATCAGGGCGTCCGCGCAGGGCGGCGTCTTTCCGCGATGGGCACATGGTTCCAGCGTCACATAGGCGGTCGCCCCGCGCGCCGCATCCCCGGCGCGGGCCAGCGCCTCGGTTTCGGCATGGGGCCGCCCGCCCGGTTGGGTCCAACCCCGCCCCACGACCCGACCGTTCGCCCCAACCAGCACGCAACCGACCGCCGGGTTGGGCCATACCTGCCCCAACCCGCGACCCGCCAGGGCCAACGCCGCACGCATATGAAAGATGTCAGTTGTTATCGACACTTAACTCGTCGGTGATAAAGGCCTCAAAGTCCTTGGCCTCGCGGAAATTGCGATAGACAGAGGCAAACCGCACATAGGCAACCTGATCCAGCGCCGCCAGCGCCTCCATGACCAGTTCGCCGATCATCTCGCCCCGAATTTCGCTTTCGCCCGCGCTTTCCAACCGGCGTACGATACCGTTGATAACCCGGTCCACGCGATCCGGGTCGACGGGCCGCTTGCGCAACGCGATCGAAATAGAGCGGGCCAGCTTGTCGCGGTCGAAGACCTCGCGCTGGCCGGTCTTTTTCAAAACCGTCAACTCACGCAGTTGAACCCGCTCAAAGGTAGTGAACCGCGCCCCACATCCGGTGCAGAAGCGCCGCCGCCTGATCGCGGAATTATCCTCGGTCGGCCGAGAATCCTTTACCTGGGTATCGTCATGACCGCAAAACGGGCAGCGCATCCGGTCTTTCCCCCTGTTATTTTCAATTCATGCCCGAATAGATCGGGAATTTGCCGCAGAGATCCTCGACCCGTGCCCGAACCGAAGCCTCAACCGCACTATTATCGTCACGATTGGCAGCCAAACCGTCCAGCACCTCAACGATCATTTCACCGACCTGCCGGAATTCGGCTTCGCCGAAGCCACGGGTGGTCGCCGCCGGCGTACCGAGACGCACGCCCGATGTCACCGTCGGTTTTTCCGGATCGAACGGCACGCCATTCTTGTTACAGGTAATGGCGGCCCGCTCCATACTTTCTTCCGAGATATTGCCGGTCAGGCCCTTGGGCCGTAGATCCACCAGCATCAGATGCGTATCGGTTCCGCCCGAAACAATATCCAGCCCACCCTCGACCAGGGTGGCCGCCAAGGTCTTGGCATTAGCGGCGACCTGCTGACTATAAGCCTTGAATTCCGGCGTCAAAGCCTCACCGAAGGCGACAGCCTTGGCGGCAATCACATGCATCAGCGGACCACCCTGCAGACCCGGGAAAACGGCCGAGTTGACCTTCTTGCCGATGTCTTCATTGTTGGACAGAATCATGCCGCCGCGGGGACCGCGCAATGTTTTATGGGTCGTGGTGGTGACAATGTCCGCATGAGGCAGCGGGCTGGGATGGACTCCCGCAGCCACGAGCCCGGCAAAATGCGCCATATCGACCATGAACAGCGCGCCGACGGAGTCCGCAATCTTGCGAAAGCGCGCGAAATCGATAATCCGCGGATAGGCTGAACCACCGGTGATGATGAGTTTGGGCTTGCTTTCATGGGCCAGCCGCTCGACCTCGTCATAATCGATCTGGGCGGTATCCTCGCGCACCCCGTACTGCACGGCATTGAACCACTTGCCGGACAAGGCCGGCGGCGCGCCATGGGTCAAATGCCCACCGGCCGCCAGCGACAGCCCCATGATGGTGTCGCCCGGCTTGACCAGCGCCATCATGACCGCGCCATTTGCCTGGGCGCCGGAATGCGGCTGCACATTGACAAACTTGCAGTCAAACAGCTTCTTCGCTCGTTCGATTGCCAGGGATTCAGCGACATCGACATATTCGCAGCCACCATAGTAGCGCCGCCCCGGATAACCCTCGGCATACTTGTTGGTCATAACCGATCCCGCCGCCTGCATCACTGCCCGACTGACGATGTTTTCCGACGCGATCAGTTCGATCTGGTTCTGCTGACGGTGAAGTTCGTCCTTGATCGACGCAAAAAGATCAGGATCACGGTCAGCCAACTCCTCGCCAAAAAACCGGTCCAGATACGCCTTGCCGGGCGCCGAAGCCTTGTCGCTCATGTTTTCCTTTAATCCCTTAAAGCTTGTTCATTGTTTCCCAAACGGTTGCCCGCACCCGCGTGCGTTGGCCGTCACGACATCTTGTCTATCCGCCGCTGATGACGGCCACCTTCGAAGACCGTATTCAGGAACGCCAACACGCAATCGCGCGCAGTCTCCCAGCCACTGGTTCGCGAACCCAGTACCAGCACATTTGCATCATTATGCTGGCGCGACAGCCGCGCATCCGTCGCGTCGCAACAACGCGCCGCGCGAATATGACGGTGCCGATTAGCCGCGATCGATATCCCAATGCCGGTACCGCACACCAGAATGCCCCGAACCGCCCGGCCGTCCGATATTGCTGACGCCATGGCATCGGCGAAATCCGGATAATCCACAGATTCCGGACCGTTTACGCCGAGATCGACAACCTCGTGACCAAGTTCGGCGAGCAGCTTGCCTACTTCATCCTTCACATCAAACCCGGCATGGTCCGAAGCGATTGCTATAGCATCCTGTGGCATGAAAACCCGAAACTTCCCTCGATTAAAAGGCCGAACCGGTCAGACCGAAATCGGCACAAGTCCCTGTAACACGAAACGCTAGAGATACCATATGTCGCTTGGGCATACCACCCTGCCGCGACATAGCGATTTAAATATGCGAACGCAATTTGTCAAAGCTCCGCCGACAGGCCGACACCTATAGCAGCCGGTAACTCGCAAACACAGCAGCTACCGTATTTAGGCACAGTAAAGCAAACATCATCAATATATAGAACAGGTATGGTTAATACAAACCGAAACAATCAAACAGATAATCAATGATGTTAAGAAATATAGTTAACTAGTAATACAGAATCATTTGACTCTTCTATTTAAACACATCAATATTTGTTTAGATGAATTTGGATTGAAAGCAGGGTAATGGCAAACACTCTAAAAGAAGCTGGTTCCAAGGGAGAAATCCTGAAAATGACCGCCG
>JAOUMF010000427.1 GCA_029881615.1 Alphaproteobacteria bacterium
GATCCTCGGATCACCCGAAATATTATGTCCTGGAAATGTTTCCCTATCCGTCGGGCCGGATTCATATGGGGCATGTCCGTAATTACACCATCGGCGACGTCGTGGCGCGGTACAAGAAGGCCGCGGGCTTCAACGTGCTGCATCCGATGGGCTGGGATGCTTTTGGGTTGCCGGCGGAAAACGCCGCATTCGAAAACAAGGTGCATCCGGCCAAATGGACCCGCGAAAATATCGCCTCCATGCGCGAGCAGCTGAAAAGCATGGGCCTGTCCTATGACTGGGACCGGGAACTGGCCACCTGCGAGCCGGATTACTATCGGCATGAACAGAAGATGTTCATCGATTTCGTCAAGGCTGGGCTGGCCTACCGCAAGGAATCCTGGGTCAACTGGGACCCGGTCGAAAATACCGTGCTGGCCAACGAACAGGTGATCGACGGCCGCGGTTGGCGGTCTGGCGAGCTGGTGGAAAAACGGCTGTTGTCGCAATGGTTCCTGAAAATCACCGAATATGCCGACGACCTGCTTGAATCGATCAAGACGCTGGACCGCTGGCCGGACCGCGTGCGTTTGATGCAGGAAAACTGGATCGGTCGCTCGGAAGGCGCCAGGGTCTTTTTCCGGCTGATCGGCCGCGATGACAGGCTGGAAGTTTTCACCACCCGGCCCGATACCCTGTTCGGCGCATCCTTCTGCGCCATTTCGGCCCATCACCCGATCGCCGCCGAAATGGCGAAGAACAACCCGGCGCTGAAGGAATTCATCGCCGAATGCGACCGCATGGGAACCAGCGAGGAAGCCATTGAAAAGGCCGAGAAACTGGGCTTCGACACCGGAATCAAGGCCGCGCACCCGTTCGTCGAAGGTCTCGAGCTGCCCGTTTACGTGGCCAACTTCGTCCTGATGGAATATGGCACCGGCGCGATTTTCGGCTGTCCGGCACATGATCAGCGTGACCTGGATTTTGCCCGCAAATACGAATTGCCGGTGCTGCCCGTGGTCGCGCCGCGCGACGCCGACCCCGCCACCTTCGAAGTCGGCACCGAAGCCTTTGTCGAAGACGGCGTGATCGTCAATTCGGATTTCCTGAACGGTCTCGATGTAACGGCCGGCAAGCGCGCCGCCATCGATCGCCTGGCCGCGGTGAATGACGGCGAAGGCGCCATTACCTACCGGCTGCGCGACTGGGGCGTTTCGCGCCAGCGTTACTGGGGCTGCCCGGTGCCGATGATTCATTGCGAATCCTGCGGTATCGTGCCGGTGCCCGAGGCCGACCTGCCGGTAACCCTGCCCGAAGACGTCGATTTCGACAAACCCGGCAATCCGCTGGATCATCACCCGACATGGAAACATGTGGACTGCCCCGAATGCGGCAAGGCGGCCCGGCGTGAGACCGATACCTTCGACACCTTCTTTGAATCCTCCTGGTATTTCCTGCGCTTCTGTGCCCCGGTAGAGGGCGCGGCCTTCACCCGCGAGGCGGTGGATTACTGGATGCCGGTCGATCAATATATCGGCGGTATCGAACATGCGGTTCTGCATCTGCTTTATTCGCGCTTCTTCACAAGGGCGCTGAAGGAATGCGGCTATCTCGGCATCAAGGAACCCTTTGCCGGCCTGTTGACCCAGGGCATGGTCTGTCACGAAACCTATCGCGCCGAAAACGGCCGCTGGCTGTTCCCCACCGATATCGAGAAGACCGATGGCGGCAAGGTGATCGAGGTTGCCACCGGCAAGCCGGCCAAGCTGGGCCGGTCGGAAAAGATGAGCAAATCGCGGCGCAATGTGGTCGATCCGGAAATCATCATCGACACCTATGGCGCCGATACGGCGCGCCTGTTCATGCTGTCGGACAGCCCGCCCGAACGCGATCTGGAGTGGACCGACTCCGGCATCGAGGGGGCCTGGCGCTACACCAACCGCCTGTGGCGGATGGTTACCGAGCCCAACGGTCCGATGGCCGAATCCGGCACCGGCAAACCAGCCGGGATGAGCCCCGAGGCGGTGGCGGCGGAACGTCAAATACACAAGACGATTCATGGCGTTACCGATGATCTCGATAGATTCCGCTTTAATCGTGCCGTCGCGCGCATCCGCGAATTGACCAATATGCTCGGCGATCTGGCGGGCGACGGACAGGATGTTGCCTGGATCCGCCGTGTCGGCGTCGAGACCGCGGTTCTGCTGATCGGCCCGATGATGCCGCATCTGGCCGAAGAGCTGTGGAGTCAGCTGGGCCACGATATTCCGTTGACCGAAACCCCCTGGCCGCGCGCCGATGAATCCCTGCTGGTGGAAGAAACCGTTACCGTTGGCGTACAGGTTAACGGCAAGCTGCGTGGCACTATCGAACTGCCCATCGATGCCGACAAGGAAACCGTCGAATCGCTGGCGCTTGAACTGGACGGTGTAAAGCGCGTCATGGAAGGCAAACCGCCGCGCAAGGTCATCGTCGTGCCCAACAAGATCGTCAATGTCGTGGTATAAGAACAGACGTGGATTCCTGGGCGCCGGCGGCAGTGCCGGTGCCGCGTTGCTGTTTGTGGCGGGGTGCGGATTCCATCCGCTATACGGCCGAAAATCGCTGGGCGAGGTCGATGCGGAACTGGCCCGGATCAAGATCGGCATTATCCCCGATCGCGTCGGTCAGCAGCTGCATAATTACCTGCTGGACCGGATCAATCGAAAGGGCCGGCCGGCCAGCCCGGCCTATTTGCTTTCGGTCGATATTTCCGTTGAAAAGAGCACCCAGGCGATCAAGGCCAACGAAGCGGCGACGCGCGCCAAGCTGGTCTTTACCGCCAATTTTTCGTTGCAGGACATCGCCACGGAAAAGATTCTGGTGAAGAATTTCGCGCGGTCGGTTACCAGCTACAATATCGTGACATCGGCTATTTCAACACGCACCGCCGAACTAGATGCCATCGACCGCGCGGCGCGGGCGGCCAGCGAGGAAATCCGGATGCTTCTGGCGCTTTATTTCCAACGTAGCGCGGCGGCGGCAAACTCATGAAGCTGCAGGCCAACCAGGTCGACGCCTTCATCCGGCAGCCCAATCCCGCCGTAAGGGCAATCCTGGTTTTCGGTCCCGACGACGGCCTCGCCCGTGAGCGGGCCGCGGCACTTCTAAAGGGTGCGATCGACGACCCCGACGACCCGTTTCTGGTCGCCCACCTGACCGGCGCGGTCATCGCCGCCGATCCGGCGCGCCTGCTTGACGAGGCCGCCGCCATTCCATTGACCGGCGGC
>JAOUMF010000426.1 GCA_029881615.1 Alphaproteobacteria bacterium
GACGACGCCCACCGTATGCCCCTCGCGCACGGTCAACGACACGCCGTCCACCGCCCGAACATGATCGACAGTCCGGCGCAGCACCCCCTTCTTGATCGGAAACCAGACCTTCACGTCCTCGCCCGACAGCACCACCGCGGCGTCGGACGGAGCCGGCTTCTTGCGTCCCTTGGGTTCGGCGGCCAGAAGATGTTTGGTATAGGCGTGTTGCGGGTTGTCGAAGATGGCCCCGGTGTCGCCCTGTTCGACGATTTCGCCGTCGGTCATCACGCAAACCCGGTCGGCCATGCGGCGCACGATGCCCAGATCATGGGTAATGAACAGCATCGCCATGCCCAGCTTTTGCTGCAGTTCCTTCAGCAGCTTCAAAATCTGGGCCTGGATGGTAACGTCCAGCGCGGTCGTCGGCTCGTCGGCGATCAAAAGATCGGGCTCGTTTGCGAGCGCCATGGCGATCATCACGCGCTGACGCTGGCCACCGGACAGTTCGTGCGGATAGGCGGTCAGCCGCTGTTCGGCATTCTTGATGCCGACCAGGTCCAGCAGTTCCAGCACCCGGGCGCGGGCCTGGGCCGGATTCATGCCCTTATGGACATACAACACCTCGGATATCTGTTTTTCGATATTATGCAGCGGGTTCAGCGAGGTCATCGGCTCCTGAAAGATCATCGCGATCTCGTTGCCGCGCACATGGCGCATCTGGCTGTCGGGGGCGCCGACCAGTTCCTCGCCATTGAACTTGATGGAGCCGCCGGGATGCCGCGCCATCGGATAGGGTAGAAGCTGCAACACGCTAAGCGCGGTTACCGACTTGCCGGATCCCGATTCGCCGACCAGCGCCACCGTCTCGCCCTTGCCGATATCGAAGGAGACATGCCGTACCGCCTCCACCGCCCGGCCGGGCAAGTCGAAGGTGACGGACAGATCATCGACGCTGAGCAGTTTTTCTTCGGCCATTCCCTTACCCCTGAACCTTGCGCGGATCGAACGCATCGCGCACGCCCTCGCCTATGAATACCAGAAGCGACAGCATGATGGCGATGACGAAGAAGGCAGTGAAGCCGAGCCAGGAGGCGTGAAGATTATCTTTCGCCTGGTTCAGCAATTCCCCCAGTGAAGGCGAGCCGACCGGCAGGCCAAAGCCCAGAAAGTCCAGCGCCGTCAGGGTGGTCACCGACCCGGCGGTGATGAACGGCAGGAAGGTTATGGTGGATACCATGGCGTTCGGCAGAACATGCCGGGTCATGATCGTTCCGTTCGACACGCCCAGGGCGCGCGCGGCCTTTACATAGTCCAGGTTTCGGGCGCGCAGAAACTCGGCGCGCACCAGCCCGACCAGCCCGGTCCAGGAAAACAGCAGCATCAGGCCAAGCAGCCACCAGAAATTCGGTGTCACGACACTGGCGAGAATGATCAACATGAAGAGTTGCGGCAGGCCGCCCCATATTTCGATAAATCGCTGGCCCATCAGATCCGTCAAACCGCCGAAATATCCCTGCATCGCACCGACCGCGATCCCGATGACCGAACTGAGCACTGTCAGTATCAGCCCGAACAACACGGAAATCCGGTATCCGTAAATCAGTCGCGCCACCACGTCGCGCGAATTGCCGTCCGTGCCCAGCCAGTGAAGGCCATCGGGCGGGCTGGGCGCCGGGCCCCCGATATCCTTGGCGAAGGTATTGTAGCTGTACGGAATCGGCGGCCAGATTATCCAGCCCTTGCTTTCGATTTCCTCGCGGATGAACGGATCGGTGTAATCGGTCGTGGGCAGAAATCCGCCGAATGTGCTTTCCGGGTATGAGACCAGCACCGGAAAATAAAACGCGCCGTCATAGCGCGCCAGCAACGGCTTGTCGTTGGCGATCAGTTCGGCCGGCAAGGATACGAACAGCAGCGCCACAAAAATCCAGAACGACCAGTAGCCGCGCCGGTTGGCCTTGAAATTGCGGATTCGCCGCCGGGTAATCGGCCGAATCGGCAAGCCGAGAAAGCGATCGTCCGCCATCGCCGGTCAGACCTCTTGCCGTTCGAAATGAATACGCGGATCGACCAGCATATAAGTCAGGTCGCCGACGATATTCAGCAACAGCCCCATCAGGGCGAAAAAATAGAGCGTTCCGAACATGACCGGATAATCGCGGCCTATGGCGGCCTCGAAACCAAGCAGGCCCAGGCCGTTGAGCGAAAAGATAATCTCGATCAGCAAGGCGCCGGTGAACAGAATTCCAGCGAATGCGCCGGGAAAACCGGCAATGACAATCAGCATGCCGTTACGAAAGACATGGCCGTATAGAACCCGCCGTTCGGTAAGCCCCTTGGCCCTTGCCGTAACGACATATTGCTGATTGATCTGATCGATGAAGGAATTCTTGGTCAGCATGGTCAGGGTCGCGAAACTGCCGATGGTCAACGCGGCTATGGGCAGGGCCATATGCCAGAAATAATCCACGACACGCATCGGCCAGGAAAGGTCGGTCCATTCGGGCGAGGTCAGGCCACGCAAGGGGAACCAGGCAAAATAACGCCCGCCCGCAAACAGGATGATCAGCAGAATCGCAAACAGGAATGACGGTATGGCGTTGCCGACAATCACCACGCCCGATGTCCATATATCGAAACGCGACCCGTCCCTGACCGCCTTGGCGATGCCAAGGGGAATGCAGATCAGATAGGTAAGCAGCGTCGTCCAGAGACCCAGCGAGATCGAGACCGGCATGCGCTCGATTACCAGGTCAACCACTTTCCGGTCCTTGAAAAAACTCTCGCCGAAATCGAAGGTGAGGTAATTGCCCATCATGATGAAAAAGCGTTCATGCATCGGCTTATCGAAGCCGAACTGCCTTTCCAGGTCCGCGATGAATTGCGGGTCCAGCCCCTGGGCGCCGCGATAGGCGCCGCCCCCTTCTTGCGGCGCGGTTGACTTATTACCGCCGCCGGCCTCGCTGCCGGCCCCGCCGCCGACACGCGCCGTGGCCTCTACCGCCGTACCGTGAATCCGGGACAGAATCTGTTCGATCGGCCCGCCCGGCGCGGCCTGTATAATCACGAAATTCAACACCATGATGCCGAACAGCGTGGGAATCACCAGCAACAGGCGGCGGACGATATAGGCAAGCATGGCGGGCCGCTCCCTTCGCGCCTATTGCTGACCGCGCCCTTTAGCTTCCAGATCCTTTTCCTTTGCCGGATCGACCCACCAGGTGAACAGGCTAGTGCCCCGGTCGGGAATTATCGACGGCCGCGAA
>JAOUMF010000428.1 GCA_029881615.1 Alphaproteobacteria bacterium
CTCATTCCATGTCGCATCGCGACGGCTCCCTCTAAATTCCTAGTTACCTATTAATGCCGGTCAGTACGGCTCATCCAGACGACGCGCCATATCTTCGATATTTTCTGGCGGCCAGCTGGGGATTTCCATGCCGAGATGCAGGCCCATTTGCGCGAGCACCTCTTTGATCTCGTTCAACGATTTGCGGCCGAAATTCGGCGTGCGCAGCATTTCCTGCTCGGTCTTCTGAACCAGATCGCCGATATAGACGATATTGTCGTTCTTCAGACAATTCGCGGACCTTACCGAAAGCTCCAACTCGTCGACCTTGCGCAACAAATTCTTGTTGAACGGAAGTTCGGACGGACGGTCCTCGGCAACGGCAACCTGCGGCTCTTCGAAATTGATGAACAGCTGCAACTGGTCCTGCAGAATACGTGCTGACAAGGCCAGCGCATCCTCGGGCGTCACGGAACCGTCGGTCTCGATAGTCAGCGACAGCTTGTCATAATCTGTGACCTGGCCGACACGAGTATTATCGACCTTGTAGGAAACCTTGCGAATCGGACTATAGAGCGCATCGATCGGAATCATACCGATCGGCGCATCCTCGGGCCTGTTCTGACTGGCGGGGATGTATCCCTTACCGGTCTCGACCGTCATTTCCATGCTGAGCTTCGCGCCCTCGTCGAGGGTGCAAATAATCAGGTCCGGATCCATGATTTCGATATCCGCACCGGTCTCGATCTGCGCCGCGGTAACTTCACCGGGCCCGGTCGCGTTGAGGCTCATACGCTTGGATCCTTCGCCATGCATGCGCAGGCCAAGAGATTTCAGGTTCAGCACGATGTCGGTGACATCCTCGCGCACGCCCGGAATCGACGAGAACTCGTGCAACACGCCTTCGATTTGAATCGACGTGATTGCCGCGCCTTGCAGCGACGAAAGCAACACCCGACGAATCGCATTACCCAACGTCAGCCCGAACCCACGCTCGAGCGGGTCGGCTGTCACTGTCGCGGCCCGGCTCGAATCCGTACCGCCCTCGATCTGCAACTTGGTCGGTTTGATGAGTGTCTGCCAGTTCTTTTGAATCACTGTCGTAACCTCTCGGTTAATATGTCGGCGCAACCGTCAAATTCAACGGTCGCGCCGGCTATCCTTCAAAGCGGCCCCGCAGGGCCCGATTGCCGCAATCGGCGTCCGCTGTTAGACCCGGCGCCGCTTGGGAGGGCGGCAGCCATTATGCGGGATCGGGGTCACATCGCGAATCGCCAGGATGGTGAAGCCCACGGTCTGAAGTGCGCGAAGAGCGGACTCACGACCCGAACCCGGACCCTTGACCTCTACCTCAAGCGTCTTCATGCCATGGTCCATCGCCTTCCGGCCGGCGTCCTCGGCAGCCATCTGGGCCGCGTAGGGCGTCGATTTCCGGCTGCCCTTGAAACCCTGACTACCGGCCGACGACCAGGAAATCGCATTGCCCTGGGCATCCGCGATGGTGATCATCGTGTTGTTAAAGGTGGCGTTCACGTGCGCCACACCGGAAGTGATGTTTTTCCGCTCGCGACGCCGCGGGCGACTGGTAGCTTGCTTTGCCATAACCTATTATGCCTTCTTCTTGCCGGCGATCGGCTTCGCCTTGCCCTTGCGGGTACGCGCGTTGGTATGGGTACGCTGACCCCGTACCGGAAGACCGCGACGATGACGCAGGCCGCGATAGCAACCAAGATCAAGCAGGCGCTTGATGTTCATGGCCACTTCACGCCGCAGATCACCTTCGACCGTATAGTCCTGGTCGATGAGTTCGCGAATCTGCATGGTCTCGGCTTCGGTAAGATCCTGCACCCGACGTTCCGCCGGGATATTGCATTTCGCACAGATTTCGGTCGCTTTCGTGCGGCCAATTCCATGGATGTATGTAAGGGCGATCTCAACGCGTTTCTGCGTCGGGATATTCACGCCTGCAATGCGTGCCAAGCTGTCAGCTCCTCAATATACGTTAAAATTCTGTTCGGTCAGCCAATGATCACCGCCGACGCCCGGGCATACCCGACCGCCGGACCACTCCAGGTCCGAGCGCGCGGATTATAGGGCTATCGAGCGTCTTGTCAATCATTGCAACTGCTCTAGTACATCTTCTATCTGTTTCGTCACTTCATCGATCGGCGCCATGCCGTCAACCGTGCGCAGAATGCTCTTCTCTCTATAGAAAGGCAGTATCTGCTCGGTTACCGCATGGTAGGCCGCCAGGCGCTGCCGCACGGTTTCCTCGGTATCGTCGGCGCGGCGTTTGAATTCGGTCGAGCCGCACTCGTCACATACGCCGTCCGTTTTCGGGCGGTTATACTGATCGTGATATCCGGTGCCACATTTAGCACAGGAAAACCGACCGGTAATCCGTTCCGTCAAGGCGTCATCATCGACCTTCATCTCGATAACGCCATGGAGCTTCAGCCCCTTTTCACTCATGATCCCGTCGAGCGCCCTAGCCTGGGTTTCAGTCCGGGGAAACCCATCCAGGGTAAAACCGAACTCACACTCACCACGGCACAGCTGTTCCGCCACGATCTGGACCACAATGTCGTCCGACATCAATTCGCCGGATTCCATAATTTCACTAGCCTGCCGGCCGAGTTCGCTTCCAGATGCGGCCTCGGCGCGCAGCATGTCACCGGTCGAAAGCTGGACCATCCTGTGGGATTTTTCCAGTCTCTCGGCCTGGGTCCCCTTGCCTGCGCCAGGAGGCCCCAGGAGTATGATATTCATCCACGTCTCCCACGAAGCTTTGATTTCTTGATCAATCCTTCGTACTGATGCGCAAGCATGTGAGCGTGAATCTGCCCAACCGTATCCATGGTCACACTGACCACGATCAGTAGACTCGTTCCCCCGAAATAAAACGGCACGTTATATTGCGATATCAGGATTTCCGGCAAAATACACACAGCCGCTAGATATCCTGCACCGAGAACCGTTAGCCTGGTCAGGACAAAATCAAGATAATCCGCCGTGTTCTTGCCCGGACGGATGCCCGGAATAAACCCGCCATATTTTTTTAAATTATCCGCCGTCTCGCTCGGATTAAACACGATCGCCGTATAGAAAAAGGCAAAAAATACAATCAGCGTCACATAGGCAATTATATATCCCGGCTGTCCACGGCCAAGATAAGCCGTGATCTGCCCAAGCAAGTCACCTCCAACACCGGTTCCACCCCCGCTAAATCCTGCGAAAGTTGCTGGCATGAGCAAAAGCGAGCTT
>JAOUMF010000429.1 GCA_029881615.1 Alphaproteobacteria bacterium
CAGGTACGTCTGCTGACGCGCATGCAGCGGCGGGCGGAGTTGATTGGCATCGTCGATTGGCGGGTCGAGCGCTGTGCGGCGCTGGGCGTGGACATGCGCTTCAATGTCTATGCCGAGGCCGCGGACGTTCTGGCCGAGCAGCCGGACGTGGTGATTATCGCCACCGGCGGCCTGCCCGATACCGATATCCTGGATGAGGGCGGGGAACTGGTGGCGAGCGGCTGGGACATCCTTTCCGGCGACGTGAAGCCGGGCGGCGACGTATTGCTGTATGACGATAACGGCGCCCATCCGGGGCTGCAGGCCGCCGAGTTCATTGCCGAGGCCGGCGCGCGGCTGGAACTGGTGACGCCGGAACGTTTCTTCGCCGCCGATGTGGGCGGGCTGAACCATGTGCCCTATGCCCGCTGTTTCAAGGAATATGGCGTGACCATCACCATCAACACGCGGCTGCTGTCGGTGCGGCGCGAGGGCAACAAGCTGGCCGCGCTGCTGGGCAGCGACTACAGCGACCGCACCGAGGAACGGATCGTCGACCAGGTGGTCGTCGAGCATGGCACCCTGCCGCTGGACGAGCTTTATTTCGACCTCAAGCCGCAATCGGCCAATCTGGGCGAGGTCGACTACCAGGCACTGATCGCGGTGCGCCCGCAGGAAATCGCGACAAACCCGGACGGCAAGTTCCGCCTGTTCCGCATCGGCGACGCGGTAGCCAGCCGCAACATCCACGCCGCCATCTATGACGCGTTGAGGCTGTGCGTGGCGATCTGATCCGGCGGACCGGCCGGAAGCAATCAGGGCGGGCTTAAACCTTGCGGTCGGACAGGAAAACGAGTTTCTCGCCGCGCCAGCCCAGGACAAATGTCCGGCTTTTCATCCTGGGTTGCCGATACCAGTAGATGTAATGGACTCGCACAACCACCTGCGCGTTGTCGGATTGCAGGACTTCATGGGACTGGATGGACAGCCGTCTCCAGCGGCAAGAGGGTTTGCAGTACTGTTGTCGGAGATAGCGTTCCAGGTCCGTCCGGAACTGTGCGTCGTTGTCCTCGATATAGGTTTCTGCCTTGACGCGGGCCACCATTGGCGAGGGGGCGGGAGGCGGAGACGCGGGGGTCGCCATCGTTTCGAAAGTGCTTCCGGCTTCCGGCCGGGTATCGATCGGCGTCTGATCAATACGTACGTAATTCCAGTCCGGCGGCTCGATCCTGGTAAGGGTTTCACTGCCGTTCGGATGTTTTGGATTGTACTGGGTGGTTTTGATTTTTCTGAGCCCCTGCGGCCGGGGCGCCAGGTAGAGGTCGTTGGCGATATGGACGGCGAAACGGTCAAGGATCGTTTCCAGGCGGCGCCGCAGCAGTGCGCCGCCGTCCTCGGCAAGGCCGAAAAACGGACCAAGTTCCTGGCGATGAGCCCATTTCGCTTCCAGCAACCTGACGGGGGGTGTTCCGGGCTCCAGGGATTCCAGGGTCACGATGGCGGTAACTTCGCCGACGAAATGGATGTCGGGGTTGAAATTGCCGTCCGACCAGATGGCGAAGACGGGCAGGAACTCGATGCGGGCGATCGGCCCTCGATCGGCGCAAGGCGCCTCGGTTTGCATGGACACCGCCGCCACGCAGTTCCATTGCCAGGGCCCATATTCGCCAAGTGCTTCCAGGAAGCGGCCATCCAGGGAGGTCAATAAGGCCTCGTCCTGGCCGACCTCGCGGAATGCCGTCATGGCTGCGTCCACATCATCGACGGAGTGGGCCTTCACCGCCCCGACGACGACGGCTGCAGGCAGCATCGGCAGAGCGATCGGTGCCATTATAAGGGTGGCCGGGGAACTTAGAAACAAGGCGCCCACGGCGACGCCCGCGCCCAGCCCGGCCCCCGCGGCATGCCCCTTGACCACCCCATCCGGGCCCTCGAACCCTTGCTGGGGCTTACCTTCAACGACCAGCGCCGACGCCTGTTTCGTTTGCGAGAGGTCGATCGCGGGCAGGGTGGTTTCAGTTCCTCTTGCGCAGGCCGCCGCCAACATGCATCCGGCTATAGCGCCTATTCCAGGGACATACCGCATGGAGAACCCTTCCTGAGAGTCCGATTTTGCCAATGAGTATAATTGCGTCAGACAACAGGCGTCCATGGCTTCCTTCATCGAACCGCCTCTTCGCCCCGGGAGGTTCCGAGGTGGTTTCAGTCAATGGGCTGCAAGCTTGGGGCGGCGCGATAGAGGTCGCGAAGATTTCGCATGCTTTTGCACAATAGTTTGATTATTGTCGAATTATGGAAACAAGAGACGCCATTGAAGCCTTTGCCGCGCTGGCACATGCGCAGCGGCTGGCGGTATTCCGGATGCTGGTGCGCATCGGGCCGAACGGCATGGCGGCCGGCGACATCGCCGCGCGGTTGGATACCCCACCCTCCAGCCTGTCGTTCCACCTGGGTCAACTGGAGCGGGCCGGGCTGATCCGGTCGCACCGGCAAAGCCGTCATGTGATCTATGCCGCCGATATCGAGGGCACGCGGCGCCTGCTGTCCTACCTGACCGAGGATTGCTGCGAGGGCCGCCCGGAACTCTGCGGCGGCCTGGCGGGCGCGGTTGGCGGCACGCCGCCAGCATCGACCTGAGAGGCCGTGACTCTTTTGACAAAGGATTACCACAGAGACACAGAGGCACAGAGAGGGCCGCGCTTTCGGGCCTTACCTACCGACCCTGTGCCGCTTACCGGCTCTGATTAAAGGGGGATATGGGGATATGGGAGATATGGAGATGAACAGAATCGCGGCCTTCGGCCGCAAGATTCTCATCCCCTTATCTCCCATATCCCCATATCCCCCTTCAACGGCCGCGACAGCACCACGGTCGCCGGGGGGCTGAATCGCCGCCCTCTCTGTGCCTCTGTGTCTCTGTGGTGATCTGATCCTTCGCCCTGCTCGTGCATGCCGGCGAGAGCGGGCTGCACGACATCGCGTGAAACGATTTACAAGCTTTTAACCGAACACCGAAACCAACGGAAAAACACATGTCACTCTTCGAACGCTATCTGACCCTCTGGGTCGCGCTGTGCATCCTGGCGGGCATTGCGCTCGGCTATCTGATGCCGGGGTTCTTCCAGCTTGTCGGTGCCGCCGAGATCGCGCAGGTGAACCTGCCGGTTGCCGTGCTGATCTGGGCGATGATCATTCCCATGCTGGTGAAGATCGATTTCGGCGCGTTGTCGCGGGTGCGCGAACATTGGCGCGGCATCGGCGT
>JAOUMF010000430.1 GCA_029881615.1 Alphaproteobacteria bacterium
TTCACAACAACCCATGGGTCTATGTCCTGGGCGGATTGTTTTTCCTGGTCGCCTACCATGCCATCGTGGCGGCCGAGGAAGCCTATCTGCGCGCCAAATTCGGTGACGGATACGATGCCTATTGCCGCGACACGCCACGCTGGCGAATCCGCCTCAAGGGACTGGGGGAAACATTCCGCGGCATGGACTTCAACTGGGCCCGGGTCGTCATCAAGGATTACAGCACCATGAATACCGCGGCGATCACGGTTATTTTCCTGCTGGGCTGGCAGGCCGTGACCTTTCAGGGCATGCCAGATGCGCGCGGCGCCCTGATCGCACTGGGCGCGACCCTGATAATCGTTCAAATCACGGCACTGGGCATTCGCGTTCTAAAGAAGACCGGCAAGATCAAGGCCTGACCGGGGGCAAGCCACAGGGTCAAGCCCGGCAAACGAGCGCAAATCCACGTTTCTCGAAATATTGCTGCTGCCATTCCTCGGCGCGCCAGAACTCGCCGGCCGGCAGGATCTCCGTGACCAGCGGACCGTCATACCGGCCGGACTGTTCCCGCCTGATCCGCGACAGGATCGCCGCGCGTTCCTGTTCTTCGTCATGCACGAAGATCGCGGCACGATATTGCGGCCCGCTGTAGGGGCCGTGGGGATCCGACTGCGTCGGGTCATGCAGGGCCCAGAAGGCATTCAGCAATTCCTCGTAGGTCACTTGCGCCGGATCGAAATTGATGCGCACCGATTCCATGTGGCCGGTATCGCCCAGGCTGAACTGTTCCTGCGTGACGCCCCGCACATGACCGCCCGTATAGCCAACTTCGGTGTCGATGACGCCGGGGATCAGCCGGAACGCGGCCTCGACACTCTTGAAGCATCCGGCAGCGAAGGTTGCGATAGCCATGGTCAGCTCCCTGAACAAGGTGACTGAAAAGTAATGTTAGCCCGTCACGCGCGATAGGCAACCGCCTATTTTTGCGGCGGAGGCCAGGCAGAGGAAAGATCGTGCGATATTCCCCTGTCGGCGACCGGATGGTAAGATCGCCGGGCGATTGCTTGCGGTAGCGGATTCAAGCGAACGGAAATCGCCCCGGTAAATAAACAATCGCTTGAAATTTCCGGACGCAAGACCGATTGATTCAGTGATGCAGCCGAATTCAGATAACGATTTTCAGGGAACGGAATATTGAAACGGCAAATGATCGCAGCCGGCAAAACGGCTTTCGCCATGTTGCTTTCGGTAACTCTTGCCGCCTGTAGCAGCCCCAAGGTAAGCGACTCCCTTTATCGCGACAGCGAGGTGGGATCGTCAAAGAACGTCGTGCGCTGCCGCGTGCTGGAGGTGCGCGAGGTCGCCATCCGCGAGGATGACGCGCCGGAAAAGGGTGAGTCCATCGGCTCCATCGTCGGCGCCATCGCGGGCATCATCATCGGCAGCCAGATCGGCGGCGGCAAGGGCAAGGAATTGGCGATGCAGGCCGGCGCCACGGCGGGCGCGGTTGCGGGCGGCGCCGGCGGACGTCAGGCCGCCGACAAGATGAGCGAGCGCAAGGGCCTGGAATATTCGGTCATCCTGGATAATGGCGAGGAACTGACCATGGTGCAGGATTTTCTGGAAGGCGATCGCGTCGTGCAGCCCGGCGACACCTGCCGCATGCAAACCGCAAACGACGGCAAGAACCGCATCCTGCCGGCCGAACACCTGCCCGAGCAGATCCAGGCGCCGAAAACGACGACGATTCAGTAGGAGCGATAAAGTCTGCCCGTCACTCCGCCGCTTTCGGCACCTTGACGCCACGCCGCCCGATCAGGACCGCGCAGGCGTCCAGTATGGCGTCGGCGTCTATGCGGTATTTGGCGAACAGGTCGGGCAGGCTGCCCGATTGGCCGAAATGCTCCACGCCCAGCGGCTTGACGCGGTGGCCCAGCACGCCGCCGATCCATGACAGGGCTTCCGGGTGGCCATCGGTGACGGTAACGATGCCGGCGTCGGCGGCCAGCGGTTCCAGCAGGCGTTCCACATGGCAGCGTGCGCCCAGCCCCTCGCCATGCTGGCGCGACCGTTCGGCGGCGTGCCAGCCGGCGGACAGGCGGTCGGCGGAGGTGATGGCCAGCAGGCCCGCGCCGGGCGAATCCTCAATCAGCTGTTCCCAGGCCGACAGGGCCTCCGGGGCAACCACGCCGGTATAGGCGATGGCGACCTCTGCGCCGGGCGCGGGTTCGCGGATCCAGTAGCCGCCGGCCATGATGCCGTGGCGCATGGCGGCGTCAATCTCGCGCTTCGGCTGATCGATGGCGCGGGTCGACAGGCGCAGATAGACCGCCCCGCCCTCTACATCGCGCAGCCATTCGATCTCGGACTCGCCGGAACCGTCGCGTTGTACATAGTCGAAGGCCCATTCCAGGATTGTCGCCAGCTCGTCGGCATAGGATGGCTCGAACGCGGCCAGCCCGTCCTGCGCGATGCCGATCAGCGGCGACGAGACCGACTGGTGCGCCCCGCCCTCGGGCGCCAGCGCGATGCCCGACGGCGTGCCCACCACGATGAAGCGTCCATCCATGTAACAAGCGTAATTCAGCGAATCCAGGCCGCGCGCCACGAAGGGGTCGTACAGCGTGCCCACCGGGATCACCCGCGCGCCGAACAGCCGGTCGCTGATTCCCGCCGCCGCCAGCATCAGGAACAGGTTGTTCTCGGCGATGCCCAGTTCGATATGCTGGCCGGCCGGGCCCTGGTCCCATTTCAGCGGCGAGGCGATGGACTGCTCGCGAAAGGCATCGGGCTTGTCGTCGCGGTGGAACACGCCGCGCCGGTTGATCCAGCCGGCTAGGTTGGTCGAGATCGCCACGTCGGGCGAGGTGGTGACGATGCGCCGGGCCAGCTCGCCGTCCGCCTTGCCAATGTCATTGAGGATGCGGCCGAAGGCTTCCTGCGTCGACATGCTGTCGGCAAGCGGCGCGGCGATGGGCGGCACGGAAAACCTGGCTGGCGCGGGCGGGGTCTCGCGCTGGGCGAACGGTACATCGGAGAGGAAGGCGCGAACCTTCTTCTCCGCAATTTCCATGTTGGCGAAGGGCGCCCACTCCTGCCCCTCCGGCACGTTGTTCAGCGCGCGGAAAGCCTCCATCTGCTGCGGGTTCATCAGGCCGGCGTGATTGTCCTTATGCCCGGCCAGCGGCAGGGTATGGCCCTTGATGGTATAGGCGATAAAGCAATGCGGGCGGTCGTCCTTCACGCCATGGAAA
>JAOUMF010000431.1 GCA_029881615.1 Alphaproteobacteria bacterium
ACAAGGGCTCAAAGCCGGTGCTGTGGTCGGTGGTGGAAAAAACCGCCCTGGCCGAGGCCGAGGTCGAATATCACGACCATACATCGACGACGATCCATGTGCGCTTCCCCGTGACCAAGGCGTCACGGCCGGAACTGGAAGGCGCCGGCATCGTGATCTGGACGACCACGCCCTGGACCATGCCAGGCAACCGCGCCATCGCTTATGGCGAGGAGATCGACTACGTGGTCGAACGGGTTACCGGCCGTACCGACGAATGCGCCCTGAGCGAGGGTGACAAGTTCGTGGTGGCGCGAACGCTACTGGATGCTTATCGGGAAGCCACGGGCGTGACGTCCTCGGATAATGTCGCTGCCTTCAAGGGCGCCGATCTCGCCGGTACGCTCTGCGCTCATCCGCTGCGCGGCAAGGGCTACGATTTCGACGTGCGCGTGCTGCCGGGCGATTTCGTCAGCGACGAGGATGGCACCGGTTTCGTGCATATCGCGCCGGGCCATGGCGCGGACGATTTCGTGCTGGGCCAGGCGCATGGTGTCGAGGCGCCCCAGACCGTGGGCGAAGACGGCAGCTACTACGACCATGTGCCGCTGTTCGCGGGGCTGACCGTCTATACCGCCGAGGGCAAGACCGGCCCGGCCAACAAGGCCGTCGTCGAGGCCCTGTCGGAGGCCGGCAACCTGATGGCGTCGGGCAAGCTGCGTCACAGCTATCCCCATAGCTGGCGGTCCAAGGCGCCGCTGATCTTCCGCAACACGTCGCAATGGTTCATCTCGATGGAGACGAACGATCTGCGCAAGAAGGCGCTGGCCGCTATCGACGACACCAAATTCTATCCGGCGGCGGGGCGCACCCGGCTTTATTCGATGATCGAGAGCCGGCCCGACTGGTGTATCTCGCGCCAGCGCGCCTGGGGCGTGCCGATTCCGGTTTTCGTGGAAAAGGCGAGCGGCGAGCCGCTACGCGACCAGGGGGTGGTGGACCGCATCGCCGAGGCCTTCGAGGCCGAGGGCGCCGATGCCTGGTTTGCCCGCGACCCGGCCGATTTCCTGGGACCCGATCGTAATCCCGACGATTACGAGCAGGTCACGGATGTGGTCGATGTCTGGTTCGATTCGGGTTCGACCCATGCTTTCGTGCTGGAGGCCCGCGAGGATCTTCCCTGGCCGGCGACGCTGTATCTGGAAGGGTCCGACCAACATCGCGGCTGGTTCCATTCCTCGCTGCTGGAAAGCGCTGGCACGCGCGGCCGTGCGCCCTATGAAGGCGTGCTGACCCATGGTTTCGTCATGGCCGAGGATGGCCGCAAGATGTCGAAATCGCTGGGCAATATCGTGTCTCCGCAGGATGTGACCAACCAGTATGGCGCCGAGACCTTGCGCCTGTGGGTCGTCGCTTCGGATTATTCCGAGGACCTTAGGGTTGGACCGGAGATCATCAAGCGGCAGGTCGACATGTACCGCCGGCTGCGCAATACCATGCGCTTCCTGTTGGGCAACCTGAATGAATTCGACGCGTCCGAGCGGGTGTCCGCGGCGGATATGCCGGAACTGGAGCGCTGGGTTCTGCATCGCCTGTGGGAACTGGACGCGCAGGTTCGCCATGGCTGCAGCGAATATGATTTCCACCGCATGTTCCGCGAACTGCATGATTTCTGCGCGGTCGATCTGTCGGCTTTCTATTTCGACATGCGCAAGGACAGCCTGTACTGCGATGGGGTTGCCGATCCGCGCCGCCGCGCCGCGCGCACGGTGCTGGACGAGCTGTTCTCCTGCCTCACCGCCTGGCTGGCGCCGATCCTGTGTTTCACGGCCGAAGAGGCGTGGCTCTGCCGTAATCCGGGCGAGAATGAAAGCGTGCATCTGCGTACATTCCCGGAAATTCCGCCCGCATGGCGTAACGATGCGCTGGCCGCGAAATGGGAAAAGATCCGTGATGTCCGCCGCGTGGTGACGGGCGCGCTGGAGTTGGAGCGGGCTGAAAAACGCATCGGCTCGTCGCTTCAGGCGGCCCCGAAGGTCTATGTGACCGCCGACTACAAGGCCGCGCTTGAAGGGCAGGACCTGGCCGAGATCGCCATTACCTCGGACGTGGAATTGATCGTGGGCGACGCCCCGGAAGGTGCCTTCACGCTGGAGGATGTGCCCGGGGTCGGCGTGGTTTCCGCGCTTGCCGAGGGCGAGAAATGCGAGCGCTGTTGGCGTGTGTTGCCGGAAGTCGGTGTCAACGCGGATGCGCCGGGGACTTGCGGGCGCTGCGCCGATGCGGTTGTCGCCGGTCGCGCGGCGGCGGAATAGGCGGGAATCAGTTTGTCGACGCCGAAAAATCTGAACGCTTCCGAATCGACCCGAACCGGTCTTTTGGCGCGGGTGGGATCCAGACTGTTCTGGTCGGGCATGGGCATATCCCTGACGATCATGATTCTCGATCAGATCAGTAAATGGGTCATATTGAATGTCATCATGGTCCCGCCCAGAATTATCCCGCAATTTCCGGGCTTCAACCTGACGCTGGTTTACAATCCGGGCGTATCATTCGGCCAGATGGACTGGCTGGGTCCCTGGGCACTTTCCGTGTTGGCGATCGTAATTTCCGTCGCATTGGCCTTTTGGCTGCGCAAGGCAGAGACTCGCCTGCTGACCGTTGCGCTGGGTATTGTTATCGGCGGCGCCATCGGAAATGTGATCGACCGTATCCGGTTTGGCGCCGTCGTGGATTTCCTGGATTTCTATGTGCCGGGAACCGACTGGCCGCATTGGCCTGCTTTTAATGTCGCCGATTCCGCTATAGTCGTGGGGGTTGGATTGATCATACTTGACGGGTTGTTTGCCGAACGGGCACAAAATGCGTAAAATGCATGTTCAATCCAAGGGGAAGTTTTAGGAATATGGCCATGAAACGGACGATTATGTTCGCCGCTATCGTATTGGCGTTGACCGGCTGTTCGGAAACAGGCCGTATTTTCGGTTTCGAACGGGGCGGGCCCGATGAATTCACGGTCGTGCAAAATCCTCCTTTGAGCATGCCGCCGCAAGCGACCCTCCGGCCACCGGAATCCGGCGCGGCCCGATCCAACCGCGATCAAAGCAGTAATGAGGCGCGGGGCAGCCTGCTGGCGTCCGGCGACAAGGCAGCCGGATCCGCGGGTACCCTGGTTACCGACAATGGTGCGGCGCCCTATAATGGCGGGCGGTTGACGAGCGGTGGAACCGGATCGGGCGCTTATCAGGCGGCACAG
>JAOUMF010000432.1 GCA_029881615.1 Alphaproteobacteria bacterium
GTCATGCGCATCCATCTACAGCAGGGCGAGCGGGCCTTGGCGTTGAAGCAATTCGAAGCCTGCCGCGAAATCCTGATGCGTGAACTCGGCGTCGAACCGGACGAGGAAACCGCCCGACTGGCGGAAGAGGCGCGCAAGCAGGCGCCTGTAAGCCCCCCCGAAATCCAGCGCGGAAACGATCCGCCACCCGATGCGTCCGACCGAAAATCAGAGGAACCAACAGCAACCGACGGCCGGCGCCGCCGAGCCTATGCCGCCGCGGTAGGGGCCGGGGCCATGTTGGCCTTGGCGGTTCTGCTGACGTTATGGCGGAGCGATGCACCCCCGCCCACCACGCCGGAAGGAATATCGATTGCCGTTCTGCCATTCGAAAATTTCGGTGCCGGTTCAGAGCAGTTCTATTTTAGCGACGGCATGACCGCCGACCTGATTACTGACTTGTCCCATGTCTCGGGATGGTCGGTGATCGCCTATACGACAATGCGGGAATATAAGGACCGCGGACTGGATGAGGTGGCGGCTGATCTGGGTGTCAGCCACGTTATCACCGGGCGCGTACGCAAGGTGGAAGGCCGCATCCGAATCAATGTCGCCCTTATCGATGCCGCCAACAACCATCAAAAATGGGGCGAGAGGTATGACCGGGAACTCACCGATGTTCTGAAATTGCAGGACGAGGTAGTTCGAAAGATCGTATCCGCATTATCGGTAACATTGACAACCGGGGAGAGGGAACGCCTGGAGTTCGCGGAAGTGGTGGACCCGGAGGCATATGACCTGTTGTTGCGGGGCCTCGCCGATTATCGCCGATTTACCCGCGCGACAAACATTGATGCCCGGGATAATTTCGAGCGGGCCCTGGAACATGATCCCGATTTTGCGCGCGCCCAGGCGGCATTGGCGCTGACATACGGGATGGAGGCGTCGCTGGGCTGGGCCGAGGACACCGAAGCTGTATTGGATAAGGGCCTTGAATTGGCGCAGCGCGCGCTTGGTGTCGATGACAATAGCCGTGAGGTGCATTACGCCCTGGCCGTGATATACCGAAATATGGGCCGGCATGAGGAAGGAATTGCCTCGGCACGCCGCTCGGTAGAGATTGATCCCAACTATGCGGACGGTTACGCCCAGCTGGCCATAAACCTGAATTATGCGGGCGCCCCGGAAGAGGGGCTGGCGTTCGTCAGAAAGGCACAAAGCCTAAATCCACGGATGCCGTTCTTCTATGTTTGGCTGGAGGGCCAGTCCCACTATCTGCTGGGACAGCATGAAAAGGCACTTTCGCTGTTCCAGCGGGTCATAACAAGCAATCCACATTTTCCGTTGGGACATAAAATGCTGGTTGCGACCTATGCGGAGCTTGGACAGATGGACGATGCTGCCTGGGCTGCCGAAGAGCTGTTGACGCTGGAGCCTGACTTCACCATCGAACATGAACGGCAGGCCACTCCCTACCGGGATGGCCGCGTTCTTGACGCCTATCTGCGCAACCTTCACAATGCAGGGTTGCCAATAAAATAACTTTTACTCGAAAACAGGGTGGTGGCGATGAGAGATGTTATTTTTCCACTGGTGGCGTTCCTGACTCTGGTCGGGGCAGGGGTTACTGCGTCCGCGGACGAGCTTGCCGATTTCAAGATTATTGGCGGAAACAGCATCCCCGAATCCCTGACCGGAAAGCCTGGCAATCCGGCAAACGGCAAGGATGTGGCGATTAACCTGAAACTGGGAAACTGCCTGTCATGCCACCAGATTCCAGCGCTGCGTGACCAAACGCAACATGGCAATCTCGGGCCGAATCTGGGAGGCGTGGCCTCTCGCTTGAGCGAAGGCCAAATGCGTCTTTTGCTGGTCGATGCCGGCATTGCCAAACCGGAATCTATCATGCCGGCCTTCTATCGGAACGAGGGCTTCCACGAAGTAATGCCTCGTTTCGAAGGCAAGACAATATTGACCGCCGCGCAGATCGAGGATGTTCTCGCTTTCCTGATGACCATGAAGACCGGCGACGGCAAGATGATCGACGGGCTAAGCGGAAACGAGGAAACCGAACCCCTCACCGTCATATCGTTACGGCCGAACAAGGGAAGTGACCTGACAAAGGTCGTATCGGGCTATTGGTTCCAGGACCGGCGGACCCGCGAAATATTCGACGATGATTTCCAAAATCCCGGCTTTTTTGTCGTTGAAGACGGCGAGGCGCTGTGGACCCAGGCCGAGGGGAAGGCCGGCAAGTCCTGTAGCGACTGCCATGGCGACGGGGAAGCCGCCATGAAGGGCGTAGGGGCCCGCTATCCGGTTTTCCACGAACCTTCCGGCAAGCTGATCAATCTTGAACAACGGATCAATCTTTGCCGCACGGAGAATCAACAGGCAGAGCCCTGGAACTGGGGCAGCAACGAACTCGTCGGGATGACGACCTACATACGCTATCAATCCCGTGGCATGCCCGTTAACGTATCCATTGAAGGGCCGGCGCGGCCATTCTTTGAAAAGGGGCGGGATTATTTTTTCCAACGCCGGGGACAGATCAATATGAGTTGCGATCAATGCCACGGCCAGTATGTGGGAAAATGGCTGCGGGGCCACAAGCTAAGCCAGGCACAAACCGCCAGCTACCCACATTACGGTTTGTATTTTTCGAAGATGGACTGGACCCACCAGATATTTAATCATTGCGTGGAAAAAATGCGCTCTCCCCCGCCTGAATACGGGGCCGAGGAATATGTGAATCTCGAGCTCTTCATGGCCTGGCGGGGAATGGGGCTGCCAGTCGAAACGCCGGGGGTCCGCTGATTATCACCGTATCCTTTGCCGCCGCACAGGCCGAGTCACTCTAGCAAGAGGTTCCCCAAGCGCCTCTCGCACCGCGGCTTAAGCCCCCTGCGACAACCCTTTTGACGCTATATTGCGCTTCTCCTCCCTTACGCTATGATTGAAATGGCGAAAAAGAGGGTGGATGGCCTTGTCTAAACTGGACCTCAGGCTTTTCGGCGGATTCGAGGCGCGCACGGCGGACGGTGCTGCGCTGTCCTTTCCCACGAAGAAAGCCAAGGCCCTTCTGGCCTATCTGGCGGTCCATCCCGGCAAGGGGCATTCCCGCAGCAGCCTGGCCGGCCTGTTATGGGGCGTCAGCGGCGAAGAGCAAGCCCGCGCCAGCCTTCGCCAGACCCTGAGCTATATCCGCAAATCCCTGGCGCCGACGGGCGAGGAACATCTGGTCATCGACGG
>JAOUMF010000434.1 GCA_029881615.1 Alphaproteobacteria bacterium
TTCGCGGGCTATGCCCGACATTTCCATCGTTGAGCCCGCCGCCGCAACCAGCACTGTATCGGCTAAGCTGCGGCGCAATACGGATTTTACCTCGCCCGGTATGGCGTCGTGGACAAGGCCGGTCGCGAAGCCAACAAAATCCTGCATCATGCACACGACCCTCCAACCGCCATGAAGCCGTCAATCGCCTCGGCGGACAAGTTGCTTCTGCACAAATAAGTTTCACTTTCGATCTTGGCCAACCAGGAGAACATCGGCAGAGTACATTATCGCATCGCCATCTGGAGGCCCGATCATGCAGCCGTTCGAGGGAATACGCGTCCTGGATTTCACCCATGTGCTGGCAGGGCCCTTCTGCACTTACCAGCTTGCCGTCATGGGCGCCGACGTGATCAAGATCGAGGCGCCGCACAAGCCCGATATGATGCGCATCGAAGGCCATTGCCCTCCGCTGGAGACAGAGGGCCGGGGGTCCGAATTCATCAGCCAGAACGGCAACAAGCGTTCCCTTTGCCTCAACCTCGGCGCGCCCGAGGGTTTGGCGATCGCCCGCAAGCTCACGGAAACGGCGGACATCATCGTAGAGAACTACTGTTGCGGCGTGATCGATGGATTCGGGCTGGGCTATGAAGCGGCATCGGAAATCAAACCCGACATAATCTATTGCTCGCTGACAGGTTTCGGCCATACCGGGCCGAAGGCCGCCCATCCAGCCTTCGACCCCGTGATACAGGCTTTTTCGGGCCTGATGGCGGCCAACGGCACGCCGGAAAACCACCCGGTGCGCGTCGGACCGCCCCTGATCGACTACGGCACTGGCGCACAGGCCGCCTTCGCCATCGCCTCGGCCCTGTTCCAGCGCACGCGCACCGGACGCGGCCAGCGGATCGATGTGGCGATGCTGGATGCCGCCCTGATGATGATGTCCACCAATGTCATGAACAGCCAGTTGATGGACCGCTCGCCCCCGCCCATGGGCAATATCAACCCGCAACGCGCCGCCTATTCGGCGTATGAGACCGCCGACGGGCTGATTTTCCTGGGCGCCTTTACCATTGATCAGGTGCGGAAGCTTTGGCGCGCCCTGGGGCGGGACGATATCGCCGACGAACTGAAAGGCCGGGACCTGGCCTTCATGTTCGGCCGGGCAGAGACCCACGCCTCGATCCTGCGCGATATCATGAAGACCAGGCCGGCCCAGGACTGGGAAGACCTGATCAACGAGGCCGGCGTCCCCGCCGCCCGGGTGCGCCGCGTCGACGAGGCGCTGCGCGAGCCGCAGGTGGCATCACGCGGAGTATTGCGCGATAACGAAGGCGTGCCGGGCAAAAATACGCCACTGAAAACCCCGGCCGCGGCCTTCGGCTACCTGCATGACGGCCCGAAGCTGCATTCCCCGGCCCCCAGGCTGGGCGAGCATACGGCGGCCATCCTCGGCGAAATCGGCTATGAAGCTGACAACATCGCTGCGCTGAACCGGAAAGGTGTCGTTACGACCGGGTGACATCCATCAATTCAGTATATTTCGATAATTCTAGTATTATCGTTTCATATAAGCTATCCTGTGCGCCATGAATATCGATGAACTGGCGCTATGCCTTGAAAAACTGGGGCATCCGAACCGGCTGGCGATCTTTCGCCTGCTGGTGCGCGCCGGGCGTGGCGGGCTTCCCGTGGGCGACATCCAGCGCCATCTGGGCATCCCCGCCTCGACGCTGACGCATCATATCGCGCAGTTGGTCTCGGCCGGTCTGGTGCAGCAAGCCCGCGAGGGCCGGGTGCTGCGATGCACCGCGGCCTACGAGCGGATGGACAAGATCATGGGCGCGCTGACCGCCGAATGCTGCAGCGGTGTCCCCGGCATGAAGGAAAGGGCATTGATCGATGACTGAAGGCAGGATCGAGCGGGCGACGACAACGCCACTGACCAACCGGATCGCGGGCAGCTTGCGCCAGATTGACCGCGTGATACTGGCCACCATCGCCATACTGCTTTTGCTGATACCGCTAAGCATCGCGCAATTCACCGAAAGCCTGCTTTTCACCCTCAGATCGCTGCTGTTCATCTCGCCTTTCCTGGCCGCCTCCGTCGTCATCGGGGCCGGGGCCAAGGCGACCGGCGCCGATAATCAGATCGCGATCATGCTGCAGGGACGGCAGGCAACGGCAATTACCCTGGCGGCAATTTTCGGCGCGCTATCGCCCTTCTGCTCTTGCGGCGTGGTGCCGATCGTGGCGGCGCTGCTGGCGGCCGGCGTACCGCTGGCCCCGGTGATGGCGTTCTGGATCGCCTCGCCAATCATGGACCCGGAAATGTTCATTCTTACGGCCGCCGTGCTGGGCCTGCCCTTTGCCATCGCCAAGACCCTGGCGGCAATCGGGATGGGACTGCTGTCGGGATTCGCCACATGGGCCCTGTCCGGGCGGGAGTCGTTCGCCGCGCCCCTGCTGGCCAAGGCCGGCGGCTGCGGGTCCTGTTGTGGTAAAAAGAACGCCCCCGCCGCACCCGAACCGATCGTCTGGGCCTTCTGGCGCGAGCCGGAGCGGCGCATGCAGTTTCGCGCCGAGGCCGGCGCGGTCGGTATTTTCCTGGGAAAATGGCTGACCCTGGCCTTCCTGATCGAGAGCCTGATGATCGCCTGGATTCCCGGCGAGACGGTGGCGACCTGGCTTGGTGGCGATGCCTGGTGGGCGATCCCCGCGGCGGTGCTGGTCGGTGTGCCGGCCTACCTCAACGGATTCGCGGCAATCCCGACAGTGGCGGCGCTGCTCGATATGGGCATGGCGCAAGGCGCCGCGATGGCCTTCATGGTGGCCGGCGCGGTCACCAGCCTGCCGGCCTCGATGGCAGTCTTCGCCATTGCCCGCAAGCCGGTCTTCGCCTGGTATCTGCTGATGGGGCTGGGCGGTTCGCTGGCGGCGGGAATCGCCTGGCAAATCGTGAGTTGAGCGCAAAACCGAAAAACAAACACGAAAATCGCTGCGCTCAGTCCGCCCGGTCGGCTATGATGGGGCAACCGTTACGGATGGGTGACTGCAATGAGCGACGAATTCGATAGACGAGACTGGGCCGAAGACTTGAACGAAGGCATCAGGAACCGGGATACCTGGCTCCGCGGCCTGAAAATCATCGTGTTGTTTCTCTTCGTGGCGGCAGCGCGGTTCGTGCTGATCATAACCACCATCTATCAATTCTGCTTCTGCCTGGTTCGCAACCGCCCCAGCGAATT
>JAOUMF010000433.1 GCA_029881615.1 Alphaproteobacteria bacterium
CCCCGCGATCGCCTTCATCGCGGTTTCGATGGATTCCATGATGCGGGTGACGTCGGCCAGGATATCGCGCACGCGAATCGCCGACACGTTGGGGAAGGCTTCGGTTACTGCGGTTTCGAGCGCCTGTTCGCGATCTTGCGGAATGCGCAGGGTGGCCACGTTGATTTGCGGTGCTCCCTCCAGAACGCCCGGCGAAAAGATCACCATGAAATTCATGCCCATGGTTCCCCAGTCTATTTCTCGCAGATTTGAGATTTCGGCGGTGATCTCGCGGCCCAGGACGTTGAAGGTCATGCTATCGCCAATGCCGATGCCGAACGCATCCGCAGCGGCCTTGTCGAAGGAGATAAGTGGTTTTCCGCTGTAATCCGCCGGCCACCATTCGCCCTCGACCACCTTGCTGCCGCGGCGTGGCGGTTCGGCCGACCAGGTGATTCCCCGGTCGCCCCGCGTGACCCAGGCGAAATGCGGTGGCGGTGTCATTTCGGCGGTGGAAACCCCGGCGATCCCGGTAATTCTGGCGCGCAGCATTGGTACCCGGCGCACTGGTCCAGCCTCGGGGAAACTGGCGGCCAGCGCCTCGAAGGGTTGAACCTGGTCCGGTTGAATGTCGATGAAAAAGAAACTGGGGGCTTCTTCCGCCACCACTTCCGTGATCCGGTTGCCGAGATTGCGCTCGATCATCATGATCGCCACCAGAACCGTGATGCCCAGCCCCAGCGACAACACCACGCTGGGGGTTGGCGTGCCGGGACGGTGCAGGTTTGCGACGGCCAGGCGCAGGCGCGGATTTCTGGGGCGCGGCCAGCCGCGGGCCAGCTTTATCACCGCCGCGGCGGCCAGCCGAAATATCATGAACGCGGCACCCGCCCCGATCACGAACCAGATGGCCAGCGACTTGTCGCGCGCGCTTAGCACCGTCAGCAATATCAATGTCAGGGTCAGTAGTGAAAGAGTGCCGATATCGGGCCAGCGCATCTTGCGCCGCGCGGTGGCGACGGTCTGCCTGAAAAGGGCGGCGGCCGGTACGTCGCGGGCCGCCATCAGGGGCGGCAGCGAGAACACCAGGGTGGTCGCGATGCCGAAGGCCGCAGCCAACAGCAAGGGGCCGGGATAGATGCTAACGGCCAGCGAAACCGGCAGCAGGTCGGCCAATAACGGGGCGGCGATCATCGGTGCGGCGGCGCCTGCGATCAACCCGCCCGTAATGCCGATGGCGGCCAGCCCCATGACCTGCATAAGATAAACCCGCAGCACCAGCGCGGCCGGCGCGCCCAGGCATTTCAGCGTCGCGATGGTCGGCCGCCGCTGGGTCAGAAAGGCATGCACGGCATTGCCCACCCCGACCCCGCCGATCAACAGCGCGGACAGGCCAACCAGGGTCAGGAACAGGGTCAGGCGGTCAACGAAACGCATCAGCCCCGGTGCCGCGCCCCCGGTGTCGCGGACCCGCCAGGGTGCGTCGGGGAAGGACTTTTCCACTTCCTCGATGAAGGGTTTGCTTTCGGCGCCGGCCGGCAGGACGATACGGTAGAGATATTGCGACAGGCTGCCTGGTTTCAGGAGGCCGGTCCGGTCCAGGCCCGCGCGGGTGACGATGACGCGGGGGCCAAGCTGGACGCCGCGCGTCGCGCGGTCGGGTTCGCGCGCGATGACGCCGGCAATGCGAAATTCCGCCTCACCCATTTCCATCCGGTCGCCGACCGATAAATTCAGTTTCTTCAGCAGGCTTTCGGCGACCACCGCGCCGTCGATCCCGTCTTGCGGGGATAATGCCTTGGCAAGCGATGTGCCGCCGGCGATTTCAAACTGTCCGACCAGCGGATATAAATCGTCCACGGCCTTTAGTTCGACCAGCCTTTGTCCGCCGGCGGCCGAATGGCGGGCCATGGCGCGGACTTCGATCACTTCCGAAATCTCGCCCCGTTTCACCAGCCATTGCCGCTGTTCAGCCGTCGCCGGCCGATGATGGATGCGCAGTTCCACATCGCCGCCCAACAATGCCCGGGCTTCGGATTTTAGTCCGGTTTCGATGGCCGACGAGATTGATCCCACCGCCGCGATCGCCGCGGTGCCCAGCGCCAGACATGCCAGGAATATGCGGAATCCCCTGAAACGGCTTTTGACGCCGCCCCGCAGTTCGCGTCGCGCCAGGCGCCAGGCCAGAGCGATCATCGGCGCGTCTCGTCGCCGATGATTCGTCCGTCGGCGATGTGCAGCTCGCGGGCACAACGCGCGGCCAACGCCGGATCGTGGGTGATAAGCAACAGGGTCGTGCCCTTTTCCTCGGACAGCTGGAACATCAGTTCGACGATCTGCTGCCCGGTGTCGCCGTCCAGGTTGCCGGTCGGCTCGTCGGCCAGCAACAGGCGCGGTTCGGTAACGAAGGCGCGCGCCAGCGCCACGCGCTGCTGCTCACCGCCCGAAAGTTGCCCTGGATAATGTTCCAGCCGGTGGCCCAGCCCAACCGCTTCCAATTCCTTTTGCGCCAGGCCGAAAGCGTCGGCATGACCGGCGAATTCCAGCGGTACCGCCACATTTTCCAGCGCGGTCATGGTCGGCACCAGGTGAAACGACTGGAAGACAATTCCCACATTCCCGCGGCGGAACAGGGCCAGTTCGTCCTCGCTCATGCCTGTCAGGTCCTGACCGGCGACATGTACCGAACCGGCGGTGGCGCTCTCCAGCCCGCCAATTATCATCATCATCGATGATTTTCCGGCGCCCGATGCGCCGACCAGGGCGACCTGTTCGCCTGCCGCGATTTCGACATCAATGCCGCGCAGGATATGAACCTGGCCGGCGCCGCTGTTCAATATCAGTTCCAGCCCGGCGAGTTCGATTATTGGCGTGGACGTCACGATGGGGGTTGTCAGGGGAGTATGCATGGCCAAATGAAAGGGAATTCCCGATAATGGTTTTTTTTGAAGTGTTCGACGGATAATCGCATGATCTTGCATTCGCACCACGGTGCAAAATATTCTCTTAGATATTGTGCCGCTGGCCGCGCATTCAATGCGTTTGCCCGGGCCGTCCTGGCGATTGGCCTGTTTCTGTTCGCCGTTGCGGCCGAGGCCGGCGAGCGCCCGGTGGTGCTGGCGCTGGGCGACAGCCTTACCGCGGGCTACGGCTTGCCGCCGGGCAAGGCATTTCCGGCACAGCTGCAGGCGGCTCTTGGCGCGCATGGCGTTGACGTAAAAGTGATCAATGGCGGGGTGTCCGGCGATACC
>JAOUMF010000435.1 GCA_029881615.1 Alphaproteobacteria bacterium
TGGCCGGCCTGGCGCGCGAAGACCGCCAAGCAGCGCGGCGACATTATCCGCCGCTGGTATAACCTGATGCTGGAAAACCAGGATGACCTGGGGCTGTTGATGACGCTGGAGCAGGGCAAGCCCTTGCCCGAAGCGAAGGGCGAAATCGCCTATGCCGCCTCGTTCCTGGAATGGTTCGCCGAGGAAGGCCGCCGCGCCTATGGCGACGTGATCCCGCCCCACATGGCCGACCGCCGCGTTGTCGTGATCAAGGAACCGATCGGAGTCTGTGCCGCGATCACGCCGTGGAATTTTCCCGCCGCGATGATTACCCGCAAGGCCGGCCCGGCGCTGGCCGCCGGCTGCCCCATGGTGGTCAAGCCGGCAACGGCGACACCTTATTCGGCATTGGCGCTGGCGGAACTGGCTGAACGCGCGGGCGTGCCCAAGGGCGTGTTCAGCGTGGTGACCGGTAGCGCCGGCGCGATCGGCGGCGAGATGACCTCCAACCCCATCGTGCGCAAGCTGACCTTCACCGGCTCGACCGAGATCGGCAAGCTGCTGATGCGCGAATGCGCCGGCACGGTGAAGAAGGTCAGCATGGAGCTGGGCGGCAATGCGCCCTTCATCGTGTTCGACGACGCCGATCTGGATGCGGCCGTACAGGGCGCGATGGATTCGAAATACCGCAATGCCGGCCAGACCTGCGTCTGCGCCAACCGCCTGCTGGTGCAGGACGGCGTCTATGACGCCTTTGCGGCGAAACTGGCCGAGGCGGTTTCCGGCCTCAAGGTCGGCAGCGGCGTTGACGAAGGCGTCAACCAGGGGCCGTTGATCGATATGTCGGCGGTCGAAAAGGTCGAGGAACATATCGAGGATGCGCTGTCGAAGGGCGCGCGAATCGTGGTCGGCGGCAGCCGCCATGAGCTGGGCCAGTCATTTTTCCAGCCGACCATCCTGGCCGACGTGGACACCAGCATGAAGGTGACGAAGGAAGAAACCTTCGGCCCGCTGGCCCCGCTGTTCCGCTTCAAGACCGAGGAAGAGGCCATTGCCATGGCCAACGACACCGAATTCGGCCTGGCCGCCTACTTCTTCAGCCGCGACATGGGCCGGGTCTGGCGCGTTTCGGAAGGCCTGGAATACGGCATCGTCGGCGCCAATGTGGGCATCATCTCGACCGAGGTGGCGCCGTTCGGCGGCGTCAAGGAATCGGGCATCGGCCGCGAGGGTTCCCATTACGGCCTCGATGAGTTCATGGAGGTAAAATATATCTGCATGGGTGGGGTAGGCTGAACCTGAAGGGGCCATAACGTGACACAGGACACCGCCGCTTACGATCACGCCCCGTCGGCGGCGGTCGTCCAGGTTCGCGACCTGATCTACGATTACCCCACGGCACGCGCGCTGTTCGGGGTGTCGTTCGATATCGAGCCGGGCAGCATTACCGCGCTCGTCGGTCCCAACGGGGCGGGCAAGACAACGCTGATGCGCTGTCTGGCGGCGCTGGAAACACCTTATTCGGGCAGTGTCGTGGTGGATGGGCTGGATGTGGAAGAGCATCCGCGCGACATCCATAAGCGGCTGGGTTTCCTGCAGGACTTCTTTGGGCTTTATGACGACCTGTCGGTGCGGCAATGTCTCGATCACCACGCCGCGGCCCATCACGTTCCCTGGGTGGAGCGATCGGCCGCGGTGGTGCAGAGCGCCGAACGGTTGGGTCTTTCCGACCGGCTTGAACAGAAGGCGGGGGCCCTGTCGCGTGGCCTGCGGCAACGGCTGGCGGTGGCGCAGGCGATCATCCATCGGCCGAAATTGCTGCTGCTGGACGAACCCGCCTCGGGGCTGGACCCGGAGGCCAGGCAGGATCTTTCCCGCCTGCTGGTGACGCTGCGCGACGAGGGCATGACGCTGGTGGTCTCGTCGCATATTCTGGCCGAGCTTGAGGATTACTCGACCCATATCATGATCATGCGGGACGGCCGGGTCGTCGATTACGCGGCGCTGGAACAGGGCGCGGCGGCGGCGCCGACAACCCGCATGCTGGCTGTGCTGGCCCGGCCCGATGCCCGTCTGGGCCAGGTTCTGCGCGGCACGGAAGGGGTCACCGGCGTCATGGACACCGAAAACAATGTAGGGTTCGATTTTGCCGGCGACGACGAGGCCCGCGCGGCGTTGCTGCGGCAACTGGTCGAGGCCGGCCTGCCGCTTGTCGAATTCCGTCCGGTCCGCCGAAACATGCAGGACGTTTATCTCGATCGTGTCGGGAAAAGTCGCGACGGCGGGGAGGGCCAGTCATGAATCCGGAATTCCGCCGCAACGTTTTGCTGGAACTTACCATTCACCGGCTTGTCGCCATGCCGCTGATTCTGTTGCTGCTGTATGGGGCGGCGGGATTGGTGGACGATGGCGGCGCGGTGTCGCCGGTCGCCATGTTCGTTATCACCCTGTTGCTGGTGGCGTGGGGCAGCCGGCTGGCGGCCGATTCCGTGCTGGGCGAGGTTGCGGGCCGTACCTGGGATTCCCAGCGTATGTCGGCGCTGGGCCCGTGGTCGATGAGCTGGGGCAAACTGTTGGGCAGCACGGTGTTTGTCTGGTATGGCGCGGGGCTCAGCATCCCGGCGGCGCTTTACAGCCCCGATGCCGATACGGCGAACCTGTTGCGTCTGTTGTTGATGGGGCTGTTCTCCCAGGTCATGGCGCTGTTCGCCAGCCTGGTAATTCAGCGCCTGCGGCCCGAGCGGTTGCGCTTTCATGTTACCCAGGCACAGCTTGTTGGCCTCGTCGGGGCGGTTTTCATGTGGAATATCCTGGACTGGCGGCATACCAGAGTTGTCTTTTGGTATGATTCCTCTTTCGGCTACGGTGAATTCGCCTTTGTCTCCGGGCTGATCTTCACGGCCTGGGGGTGTTTGGGTATTTTCAGGCTGATGCGCGGCGAGCTGCAGTTTCGCTGCTGGCCGGTTGGCTGGACCGCCTTCACCCTGTTCTGTGCCGTTTATGTGGCGGGATTCATGTCATCGCGGCTTGGCGACTTTGCCAGTCTCAATTCCGGTCAGGAGTTTCTGGCGAAGCTGTTCGTGGCCCATATCGTGATCGCGGTACTGACCTGGATGGCTGCCTTTGCCGAGCCGAAGGGAATTGTCCGGATGCGGCGCTGGCGCGATGCGTTGGGGGCCGGTTCCCCGCGGGAATTGCTGCGGGTCATGCCATCCTGGGCGCCCGGGCTGTCGATGGCATTGGTCACG
>JAOUMF010000018.1 GCA_029881615.1 Alphaproteobacteria bacterium
TCGAGGCGGAAAGCTCTTCGGCGGTCGCGGCAACGGTCTGCACGTTGGCGGTTGCCTGATCCGAGGCGCTGGCCACGTTGGCCGACTGGCGGCTGGTTTCTTCCGCCGTCGCCGACATCTGCTGCGAGGTCGCCTGCATCTCGGTCGCCGCCGAACCCACGCCGTCCACGACATCCTTGACCGTGCGTTCGAAGCGATCGGCCATTTCGTTCATGGTCTGGCGCTTCTCTTCCTCGGCGCGCTGAGCGATGGCCGCCTGTTCCTGTTCCAGGCGCACCTTGTCGATGGCGTTATCCTTGAAGACCTGCACGGCCTTCGCCATCTCGCCGACCTCGTCCCTGCGGGTCAGATCGATGTTGACGTCCAGCTTGCCACCCGCGAGATCGCCCATGATCCTGGTGAGTTTGGCGATAGGCTGGGTAATGCTCAAGCCCAGTGCAATCATAACAGCAACCATGATAAACAAGGCGATCAGGAATACGATTACCGCGAGATTGGTCGAAGTTTCCACTTGGTCCCCAAGCCCGTTCATCGCTTCCTGGAGTTCTTCCGCGCTGGCGTTCTGCAGCATGCCCAAGGCCGTATCAAGCGCCTCGCCCACCTCGTCAATAACACCGTCCAGCCGCTCAAGCTCATCCTCATCCTGGCGTCGCAGGGCATTTTCAAGATCGATAGTGGCCGCCCGCTCCAATTGCGCGACGCCATCCATGATCTGTGTGGCGAGTGCGCGGCCATTGGCGACCTTGCCCAGTTCGCCCGCCTCGACGGCCGCCTCGGTCAAACGATCCTTTTCGGCCTTGAACAGGTTCAGCGATACGTCCATGACATCGCGGCGTTCCTTCAGGATCTTGCCTTCAAGCTGATCGACGATCGAATCCATGGAGGCAAGCACCAATTCCTTGCCGGCCATGCGCAAATCGACCAAAGCCTGAAGATGCACGATTTCCTTACTCACCACGTCATCGGCTTCATTGACCTTGCCACTGGTATCGAAAAACAGCCAGACCAGAACAGCCATCGAGGCTATTGCCATGACACCCATAGTCACCAGTTTAGTTTTGATATTCCAATTCATATGTAAAGCTCCGCCTTTTTACCGAGACATCGGTTACCGAGCATCCTCGCCCACCCAGGAAACCGGTCCGAACCGGTTGCACCCTTCGTCTCTGTGTTTACGTTTCGACCCTATCCATTACGGATTGGTCATCAAATCATTGTGAATATCTATCGAATTTCGCTAACACAGGGTTAATTAGGGATGCGGAAGTTTAAAAAAATCAATAACTTACCTATTTATATTATCAAATAGAAATAAATGGTAATTTGTTTGGGGAAAAAAATAGGGATAGCGCGGAAATATTCTATATCATTAGGGGTATTCACAGCGTTACAAAATAAATCTTTTATCAACTATATTGGCAGACATCGCCGAATTAAGCAGGACTTACACAAAATTGGCCTCCCAAAGGAGGCCATCGAAACACGGAAAGGTTTTGAGCCTTCATTTCCGTCGTCGGCAATTCCGCGAACCAGGGTAAAACGACTGGAAATCAGTTCCGAAGCCCCCTTTTTCTTGCGGTCCCAATACAACTACGGGGGGGCCTCGCGGCAATGAACAATGGATTTAACAGGAATAAAAAGGGCCGCCCCTGAGAGACGGCCCTTTATTTATAACGACATAGACTAATCAGGCAGAACGAACTTCCCGCAGGAAGCGGTCGACCTCGCCGCGCAGCCCTTCGGCCTGACGGGCCATTTCCTGGCTGGCGTTGAGCACCTGGTTGGCCGCCGCGCCGGTCTCGCCCGCCGCCCGCGACACGCTCTCGATATTCTGGTTAACATCCTGCGTGCCCTGGGCCGCCTGCTGAACGTTCCGCGCGATTTCCTGCGTGGACACGCCCTGTTCCTCGACCGCCGAAGAGATCGTCGTGGCGATATCGTTCACCTCGCCGATGATCGACCGGATCTTGTCGATGGCGGCGACCGCATCGTTGGTCTCTTCCTGAACCGCGCCGATCTGGGTCGAGATTTCCTCGGTCGCCTTGGCGGTCTGGTTGGCCAGGTTTTTCACTTCCTGGGCCACGACCGCAAAGCCCTTGCCCGCTTCGCCGGCACGTGCCGCCTCGATGGTGGCGTTCAGGGCCAGCAGATTGGTCTGGCCGGCGATGTCGTTGATCAACGTCACCACTTCGCCGATCCGGGACGCCGCCTCGGCAAGACCCTTGACCGTTTCGTTGGTAGATTCGGCCTGATCGACCGCGTTCTGCGAGATCCGGGCGGACTGCAGAACCTGGCGGCCGATCTCGGCGATCGAGGCGGAAAGCTCTTCCGCGGTCGCGGCAACGGTCTGCACGTTTGCGGTTGCCTGATCCGAAGCACTGGCCACGTTGGCCGACTGGCGGCTGGTTTCTTCCGCCGTCGCCGACATCTCCTGCGAAGTTGCCTGCATCTCGGTCGCCGCCGAACCCACGCCATCCACGACATCCTTGACCGTGCGCTCGAAGCGGTCCGCCATCTCGTTCATGGTTTGGCGTTTCTCTTCCTCGGCGCGCTGAGCGATGGCCGCCTGTTCCTGTTCCAGGCGCATCTTGTCAATGGCGTTGTCCTTGAAGATTTGCACCGCCTTCGCCATCTCGCCGACCTCGTCCCTGCGGGAAAGATCGATGTTGACGTCCAGCTTGCCACCCGCGAGATCGCCCATGATCCTGGTGAGCGTGGCGATCGGCTGGGTAATGCTCAAACCCAGTGCAATCATAACACCAACCATGACGAACAAGGCGATCAGGAATACGGTAGTCGCGAGAGTGGTCGAGGTTTCCACCTGATCCCCAAGCCCATCCATCGCTTCCTGGAGCTCTACCGCGCTGGCGTTCTGCAGCAAGCCCAGGCTTTTATCAAGTTCCTCGCCAGCCTCATCAATCACAGAGTCCAATCGTTCGAGGTCATCCTCGTCCTGACGCCGGAGCGCGCTCTCAAGATCGATAGTGGCTGCCTGCTCCAACTGCGCGACCCCCTCCATGATCTGTGCGGCGAGAGCACGACCGTTAGCGACCTTGCCTAACTGGCCTGCCTCTTCGGCCGCTTCTATCAGGCGGTCCTTTTCCGCCTTGAACAGGTTCAGCGACTCATCCATGACATCCCTGCGTTCCTTAAGAATCTTGCCTTCAAGCTGATCGACGATCGAATCCATCGCGGCCAGCACAAGCTCCTTGCCGGCCATGCGCAAATCAACCAAAGCCTGAAGATGCACGATTTCCTTACTCACCACGTCATCGGCTTCATTGACCTTGCCACTGGTATCGAAAAACAGCCAGACCAGAACAGCCATCGAGGCTATTGCCATGACACCCATGGTCACCAGTTTAGTCTTGATATTCCAATTCATCGCAAATTACTCCGCTATCTCGCCCGATGAGCCGCACCTGTCCACCCGCATCCGGGATTGCATGACCGACGTCCCGCCGCCTCATGCGGCACCGTCACGGCTATAAGCATTTATCTTTCTGTCACCCCGCTAATACCCATATGTTGCACTACATACCCTAATAATAGTTTAACGAAACAACTAAAAATAGGGTGCTGCAGGATAAAATGTTACTATAACTATCACTTATGATGATCATTATAGTAATAAAGTTTATTTCTTTATATCAAAATAGGAATACCTCGTTCCGAGCATAGCCAGCCAGCGGCATAAGAAATGTCAGCCCGAACGCACTTGTTGTTACAGGTCGCACAAGAACGGATATCCCCCATTAATGTCGCAGGCAAAAAATTAGGCCGCCCCAAGGGGGCGGCCCAACCAATCCGGAATGATCGTGTGAATCAGACGGCACGAATGCCGCGCAGGAACCTGTCTACATCGTTACGCAGCGCCTCGGCCTGTCGCGACATATCCTGGCTGGCGCCGAGCACCTGGTTGGCTGCGGCGCCGGCCGCGCTTGCCGCGCGCGAGACATTCTCGATATTCAGGTTCACGTCTTGCGTACCCTTGGCCGCCTGCTGAACGTTGCGGGCAATCTCCTGTGTCGAAACACCCTGTTGCTCAACCGCGGTGGCGATCGTGGTGGCGATTTCGTTCACCTCGATAATAACGCCCCGAATTCGAACAATCGCCCCCACCGCGTCATTGGTCTCGTTTTGAATGGAATCGATTTGCGCTGAAATTTCCTCGGTCGCCTTGGCGGTCTGATTGGCCAGATTCTTGACTTCCTGGGCCACCACCGCGAACCCCTTCCCGGCCTCGCCAGCGCGCGCCGCCTCGATTGTCGCGTTCAGCGCCAGAAGATTGGTCTGACCGGCGATATTGTTGATCAAATCGACGACTTCGCCGATCTTCGTCGCCGCATCGGACAGCCCTTGCACCGTAACGTTGGTACTTTCGACTTCCTCAACCGCGTTAGCGGCAATTCTGGCCGACTGATTGACCTGCCGGCCGATTTCCGCGATTGAGGCGGAAAGCTCCTCGGCCGTTGCAGCGACCGTCTGTACATTTATTGCCGCCTCGTCGGACGCGGCCGCGACACTGGCTGACTGTCGCGAGGTTTCCTCGACCGTGGATGACATTTCCTGGGCCGTCGCCTGCATTTCCGTGGCCGACGACGAAACACTTTCGACAACCTGCTTCACTTGCTTCTCGAAACGATCCGCCATTTCAGTCATGGCCTGGCGTTTTTCTTCCTCGACGCGCTGCTGGCTCTTTTCACGCTCCTGCTCAAGTTGCAGTTTTTCGCCGGCGTTGTCCTTGAAGACCTGAACGGCCATGGCCATCTTGCCCAATTCATCCCGCCTGCCGGTTTCAACCTCGGCATCAAGATTCCCCTCGGCCAGCATTTCCATGATGTTGGTCAAGCGGGCAACAGGCACGGTAATAGTGCGGCCAACGGCAATCAAAACCAGAATAAGGGTTAAAACGAATGCGCCGCCGGCGTAAGCCGATATCCGCGAGCTTTGCACGACGCTGTCGTTCAGCATTGCGCCGGATTCTTTCAACTTCACCGCAAGTTCGTCTTCCATCTGGGCGAGGATATCCACCAGCCCTTCACCGAATTCATCGATATCGTCGTCAAAGCTGGCATAGGCCTCCTTGCCGGCATGGGCCTCAATTGCCTGTACCAGTTCCTGCCGCACCACGCGATCGACCGTACCGGTCAGTTCGACCACCTCGCCGGCAAGCTCCATCTTGCCGATGCGGGCGGCGACATCCTCGATGATTTCCTGGCTGTTGCGCAGCATTTCGATACTGCTATCCATTACCTCCAGGCGTTCGTCATATACGTAGCCTTCGTCGGCATCGATAATTGAATCCATCGCCGCGAGAACCAGTTCTATCGCATGAACACGCAGATCCGAGAGCCTTTGCGCCTGTTCCAGCATAATCTGGTTTTCCCGGGTGGCCTGTCGGACGGTTATGCCGGAGTTCCAGGAAATGGCCGTCAAAATCGCCACGGCCAGCACCGCCACCAGTCCCATGGAAAACAGTTTCACCTTGATGGTCAGCTTGAACATCCCAAGTCTCTCCATAAACACGTCCACACGGGAGGCGTTCCGCCCCGTGGCAGATAAACATTGTTCCCATTGCCGGCCAGCCTGCAGGCACGCTATGGCCAAATGCCCAAAACGCACAAGCCAGCCCCATCAACCACATTCCCAGCTGAGAAGGACAACAAATTTATTTTAAAAGAAGGAATAGAACAGCCGCCATTAAGGTCAGGTTAACGACTTCCGTTTTGCGGCCATTCATCGGCCCCTGATCCCAATCTCGCCCTCCGTCGCAGAGCGAGCGCCAGCCAGGTCTCAACCGGCGTCCGGGAGTTCAACCTCGATCACCTCGTCCAGCATGACGAGCACGGTGTCTTCCGGACCGCCGTCATCGTGGCGAATCATGGTGAAGTCCGTGGGTCTGTCGAGCACGCACAAGGGCCCATGCCAAACCCCGGCATCGTAATTCACCGCCTGCCCGCCGTCAGCCACGAAGGCACGGATATTATCAATATCTGGCCCGCCATCCGGCAAAGCCGGGCAAACGACCGCCAGATAACGCCCGCCATTCATCGGCACGAAGAGCTGCATGGAATGGGGGTGACGCTCGATCGCCTTGACCATCGGCGCCCGGTGGGCGACACGCATAAAAGTGATATTCAGTTTCGCGTGATCGCGCAGATTATCGGTGCTTGCCGCATACTCGTCGCGCTGCGCCGGGTCGCCGTTGGAGGTGAGCACCTGCCCCCAGGGGGCAAGAGCTTCGGGCGTCAGTGGTTCGGCCTTGATTATCCTGGTCATGCTTCAATCCCTAATCGCCGGCAACGACGGCGCCGCATTCCGCCAGCGCCTCTATCTCGTCGGCATTGTATCCGTATTCGGATAGCACTTCTCTTGTGTGCTGACCATAGACAGGCGCGCCATGCTGCACGCCACCCGGCGTACCGGAAAATTTTATCGGTAGACCGATGGTCTTTACCGGTCCCAGCCGGGCATGTTCGGCCTCGACCACCATTTCACGGGCGATAGCCTGCGGATCGCGATGCATCTGGGCGATATCCAGCACCGGCCCGGCGGGCAGGCCGGCGGCCTCGAACTTCGCCAGCCATTCGTCTGTCGTCCGCGTAACCATATGCTCTTCCAGCGCCCCGGACAGTTCGGCCAGATGCGCCATGCGCCCGGAATTTTCCCTGAAGCGTTCGTCCTCGCCCAGTTCCGGGGCTTCCAGAACCTCCAGCAAACGTAACCAGTTGGCCTGGTTCGCCGCACCGATATTGACCCAGCCATCGCTGGTGCGTAGCGCCTGATAGGGCGCGTTCAACGGATGGGCCGACCCCATCGGCCCCGGCGAATTGCCGGTGGCGAAGGTAATCGCCGATTGCCAGTAAGTATGGGTGATGGCGGCCTCGAACAGCGATGTGTCGACGCGCTGCCCCTCGCCAGTCTGCATCTTGTGCACATGGGCCGAAACCACGCCCAACGCGCCCAGAATACCGGCGGTGATGTCGCTGACCGGCGCGCCGACCTTGACCGGCGGGCGACCCGGCCCCTCGCCGGTAATGCTCATCAGGCCGCTCATGCCCTGGGCGATCAGGTCGAAGCCACCTCGATCGGCATAGGGCCCGGTACGGCCAAATCCGGAAATTTCGGCATAGATCAGGCCGGGATTCATCTTCTTCAACGCGTCATAGCCGAAGCCGAGTTTTTCCATCGTGCCGCGACGGTAATTCTCGATCACCACGTCGGCGTCCTTGAGCAGCCGACGCAGAACCTCGCGCCCTTTTTCGTCCTTCAGATTGACCGCAACCCCCCGTTTGTTGCGGTTCATCATCATATAGGCCGCGGACTCGCCATCGATATCGGGCGGCACGGAGCGGCGGGTATCGTCGCCGCCAGGAATCTTCTCCACCTTGATGACGTCGGCGCCCATATCGGCAAGCATCAGCCCGCAGACCGGTCCCGCCATGATATGAGCGAGCTCGATCACCTTGAGGCCCTTCAACGGCCCCTGTTGTTCGGTCATCTTCAGCGCCCCTTGAAATCCGGCTTCGTCTTGGTCAGGAAAGATTGATAACCGATCCGGAAGTCCTCGCTGTCGTAGCAGGCATAGCCTTCGTCCTGCTCCGCCTCGCTCAACGGCGTCGGATCTTCCAGCCGATCGAGGAATTTTTTGTGCCAGCGCGCCACCAGCGGCGCGCCATCGGCAATGCGTTCCGCCGTGGCCATGGCCTCTTCCTCGACCTTGTCGTCGGGAACGACGCGCGTAACGAGGCCCTTGTCCTTCGCCTCTTCCGCGCCGAAAACACGGCCTTCCAGCAGGATTTCCAGAGCCACCGACCGGCCCACCAAGCGCTGCAGGCCGTCGATTTCCGGATAGGCCATGACCAACCCCAGCCGCTTGATCGGCACGCCGAAACGGCTGGACTCGCCGCAGATGCGTAAATCGCACAGCGCCGCAATCTCCAGCCCGCCACCGACGCAAATACCTTCTATCAGGGCCACCGTCGGGTGCCTGCAGGTTTTCAGCGCCGTCAGGGTGTGGTGCAGTATCTGGCCATAGGCCTTCGCCTGTTTGGCGTTCGAACGATCGGTCTCGAATTCCGAGATATCGTTGCCCGGCGAGAATGACTTGCCGCCGGCCCCGCGCAGCACGACGCAGCGCAGGCCATCGTCGGCCGCAAGTTCCTCCAACACCTCGCCCAGCCGCAACCACATCGGCTTGGTCATGGCGTTCAGCTTGTCCGGCCGGTTCAGCGTGACGGTAGCGATATGTCCGTCACGCCGAACCAGAACTGTATCTTCCGGCATCGCGGTTATCCCCTCAACCGTAAAACAGATAGACCAGCCCCATCGGGATGATCGGGATATAGGTCACCAGCATCAGGATAAACAACAGCACGGCGACGAAATAGATATTGAACTTGCTGACCTCCCAGATATTCGCCTTGGCGACCGAACAGGCCGTGATCAGCACACTGGCGACCGGCGGGGTCTGCTGGCCGATGCCAAGATTGAGGGTCACGATCAAACCGAAATGGACCGGGTCGATGCCAACGGCATAGACCAGTGGCATGACGATCGGCACCACCAGGATGATCGCGGCGGCCGAATGCAGAAACAGCCCGAGGACCAGGAACAGCACATTCAGCAGCGCCAGCACGACATATTTGTTCTGGGTGAAGTCGCCAATGGTAGCGGCCAACTGCTGCGGCACCTGTTGTTCGGTCAGGAACACGCCAACCAGGGCGGAAGACGCCACCAGCAGCATCACCACGGCGGTTTGCACGCCGCCCTCCATCATCGCCTCGCGCAAATGCGGCCAGTCGAGTTCGCGGTAAATGACGCCCCCGATAAACAGCGCCGAGAATACGGCCAGCGCCGCGCCCTCGGTCGCGGTAACGAAGCCGCCGAATATGCCGCCAAGGATGATGACCGGCAGCAGGAAGGCCCAGGCTGCGTCCTTGAAGGTTACCCAGAGCCGGGGAAGCTGGAATGCTTCCTCAACCGGGAACTTGCGGCGGACGGCGAACCAGTAGGCAACACCCATCATCATGAACCCGCCCAGCAGACCCGGCACGATACCCGCGACAAAAAGCTGAACGACCGAGGAATCTGCCATGACCGCATAAAGGATCATCGGTATGGATGGCGGAATGATAACGGCGAGCGTCGCGGACGACGACGTCACAGCCGCGGCGAACGCATTCGGATAGCCGCGCTTTTTCATCGCCGGGATCAGGATGGAACCCAGCGCTGCAACGTCGGCGACGGCGGAACCTGATATTTCGGCAAAGAACAGGGACGCACCGATAGTGACCATCGACAGACCGCCCTTGATAAAGCCCAGCAACGCCGAAGCAAAAGCGATCAGCCGCCGCGAAATCCCCGAGGAATTCATAATGGCGCCGGCCAGAATGAACAGTGGAATCGCCAGCAACGGAAATTTCGTCGATCCGTCATACATGACCAGCGCGACATTCGGCAGGATGTCGGGTCCCGTGGTGAGGATCATGGCCACGGCGGCGACGACGCCCAGCGCGACCGCAATCGGCACGTTCAGCATGACAAGGGCAAAAAGGCCCACAAACATCAGGAATATGGTCATTTGTCCATCACCTCCGGCAAAATCTGGTGGTGAACACCCCGGCGCGCCTCGTCAAGAGCACGCGGCAGGCTGAGCAGTTGGGCAACAATGAACAACACCGCCCCGATGGGGATAACCGACTGTGTAAACTGGATCGGCACATTTGGCAGGCTGATTAGATAACTGCCTTCAAGAACCACCAGCACCTCCCACCCGACCCAGGCGAGCAGGGCAAAGAAGCCGATCGTGACAATTTCACCCAGATATACGGCGGTAACCCGCCAGCGTGGCGGAAATGACTCCACGAGGCCCGGAAATCCGATATGGGCACGCTTTAACGCCGCCAGGGACGCCCCGTAATATGTGAGCCAGGCAAGCATGATCGAAGCGACCTCGTCATACCAGACCAATGACATGCCAGCCTTTCGAAAGACCACTGCCAATAACACAACCACTGCCATGCCACCGGTCAGCAGCATGACTACAACTTCCAGCAATTGTTCGAACCAGCGTTCCAATTGCACTAGCTTAGGCATCGGCCCAGCCCCCTCGACTCGGTAACGAAAATCATAAGTTTTCTGATGAAGTTCGGATCCTGCCCCGCCGCCCGAAGCTTTCGGGCGACGGGACAAAATTCGCGAAACTCAGTTGGCCAGTGACAACGCCTGATCCACGAGTTCCTTACCGCCTGCTACATCTGTTCCGAACTCGGCATAGATGGATGCGCTGGCCTTGACGAAAGCCGCCTTGTCGGCCTCATTCACCTGCATGCCTCCGGCTTTGAGCTTGCCCAACAAATCGTTCTCCATTGCCGCCGCCGAATCATAAACGAAGGCCTGGGTGTCTTTGGCAATCGCCTCCAGTTCGCTTGCAACGTCTTTCGGCAGTTTGTTCCATTTGTTTTTACCGACCAGCACGTAGGCCGGAGTGTAGACATGGCCCGTCAGCGACAGGTACTTCTGTACTTCCTGAAACTTCGCGCTGGCGATTTGAGCGAATGGATTTTCCTGACCGTCCATCACGCCAGTCTGCAACGCAACGAATACTTCGGAAAATGCCATCGGAGTCGGATTGGCGCCGTAAGCCTGAAACATCTTCACGCGCCATTTGCCCTTGGGCGTACGCAGCTTGATGCCCTTCAGATCATCCGGCACGTTGATCGGATGAACATTGTTGGTGATATGGCGGAAGCCATTCTCCCAGACAGCGAGCACCTTGTACCCCTTGCTTTCGGCCAGCGGCGCCAGCTTTTTCCAGAAAACCTCGCTTTCGATGCGGCCCATATGGCTGCGGTCCTTGACCAGGTAGGGCATATCGAACATCCCGAACTGGTCGACGACCGACGACATCGCGCTCGACGGCAGCGAGAAATCCACGGTGCCGAGCTTCAGTTTCTGCAAGAGTTCCTGGTCCTTGCCGAGCTGGCTGGAGCCGTAAACCTCGATCTTCACTTTCCCTGCCATCTGCGTGTTGACGCGTTTGGCAAATTCCTCGGCCGAAATCGCGAACAGCGAACCCGGTGCGCCGACATGTCCAAATTTCAGGGTGATCACCTCGGCCGAGGCCGGAAGAGCGAAGCTCGCCGCCAGGGCAAAACCCGCTATCATTTTTGTAAGTCGCATCGTTTCCTCCTTGTTGGGTTATCGGACAACCAATTGTTATTATTGAATCTTATCGAATTCGAAAAACGTCAGTCGTTTTTCCTTTCCGCCAGAAACTCCATCGCCGCGGCGACGCCGCGGGGCTTATGCGGGACACCGGCGATCGACAGCCCCATCTCCACGCCGGTCAGCGTGCCCATCAGCATCAGCTCATTGAAATCGCCCAGATGGCCGATACGGAACACCTTGCCGGCGACCTTGCTCAACCCCGTGCCCAGCGACATGTCGAAACGATCCAGAATCACCTTGCGCAGCGCATCGGCATCGTGGCCTTCGGGCATCATTACGGCAGTCAGGGATCCGCTATATTCGGCTTCGTTGGCGCAGAGAATTTCCAGGCCCCAGCCGTGAACCGCGCGGCGCGTGGCCTCGGCCAGACGGCGATGCCGGGCGAAAACATTATCCAGCCCCTCGTCATCCAGCAGCATTTTCAGCGCCTCGCGCAAACCATACAACAGGTTGGTGGCTGGCGTGTAGGGGAAATACCCTTGTCCATTGGGCCCCCGCATTTCAGCCCAATCCCAGTAGGATCGGGGCATGGTGGAGGCCTCAGACGCCTTCCAGGCCTTCGCGCTTACCGCGTTGAACCCCAGGCCCGGCGGCAGCATCAGACCCTTTTGCGACCCGCCAACGGTAACATCAACGCCCCATTCGTCATGCCTGTAGTCGATCGAGGCCAGCGACGAAATAGTATCGACCATCAACAACGCCGGATGGCCGGCCCCATCGATCGCCTTGCGCACGGCGGCAATATCGCTTGTCGCACCAGTCGATGTCTCGTTATGAACAACGCAGACGGCCTTGATTCCATGGGCTTTGTCTTCGGTCAGACGCGCGCCGATCGCCGCCGCATCCGCGCCGCCGCGCCAATCGCCCTCGATCAGCTCGACCTTCAACCCCATACGCTTGGCCAGACCCGACCACAAGCTGGCAAAATGTCCGGTCTCATCCATCAGCACCTGATCGCCAGC
>JAOUMF010000019.1 GCA_029881615.1 Alphaproteobacteria bacterium
AAAATGCCGTCGACGCCCCTGAACCCGTTCGCGTCGGTCAGGGCCGATGCGGAAAAGTCGGTTGCCGATGGCGATTGCGCCAACAGCGCGGCCATCGCCGTCGCATCATATGACAATGATGCCAGGCGAGGCGGGGTATAGCCGAAGGCCGCCTTGAAGCGAATGTCGAACTTTTTGCGCTCCTCGATTGGCGGAGCGGCGAACCAGGCACCCTGCACGGCTTGTTCAGCGGCGATTTCCGGTGTTTCGTCCCAAGCCCGCAGGCCCAGAATACGCACCGCCGGCTGCTCGACATCATAGAAATTCAACAGAGCCGCCAGGGTCCGCAGATTCTGACCGGAATCGGGCAGGATAACCGCATCGAACGGTGCGTCGCCTATGGTGTCCATGGTCTCCAGCTTGGCCAGGGCCTGCAGGGAAACCTCGTCCTGTTTGCCTTCCAGTTCCGCCATTTGCTGAAGCAGGGCTTCACGCCGCTGGTCATAATCCGTCAGTGCGCGAATTTGCTCGGAAAAATCGGTTGCCGACGGGTCGTAATACGCTGTTCGCGTAACCACCGCGCCGCGCCGTTCCGCCGACTGATAAAGCGCGTCGACTACCTGTTCGCCATATCCGTTCGACGGTGCCCCCACGCCATAACTGACCAGCCCTTGTCCGGCTGCGTAATCGACGATCGCGTCGACCTGTTGATCCGGCGCAAACCCCAGGACATAGACGCCATTGCCGGCGACGCGCTTGGAATTCGAGAAGGCGACAACATTGATGTCCGAAATTCGTGTCTGCGGCGCCACCTTGGCCACCGAGTCAGCCAGTAACGGACCGAGAACCAGCTTGGCGCCCCGGCCCATGGCCCGGGCCGCGGCTTCCGCGGCGCCTTCCGGCGTGCCCTTGGTGTCGTATGGCAGCAGGATGAAGTTCTGGCCGGCAACCTCGAAGACGGCTAACTGCGCCGCATCCAGCATGGCCTTGCCTAGCTCGCCGCGGGGTCCGCTGAGCGGCAACAGGATGGCAACCGGCACTCCCTTGGCGGCCGGCGCCGGTCCGCTATCGGTCGGCCTGAATGTGGCGCGCCCCTTTGGCGTGATCTCCAGTTCGAGATCCGCGAGCGGAGGCAGGCTCGGCGCGGAGGGCCACGGCGGGCTGGGTTTGCGCAGGCTGTTGCGTTGCGCACGAAGATCGGTCGGATCTCCGGTTGCTCCACCAGGCCTGTCGGCGCTACAACCAGTAAGAATAATTGTAATGCCAACCGTGGCGACGAGAGCGAATCGTGTCGAAGGAAAACGACAAAGACAGGACAGCATGTATTGGCGACTCCGCCAGTGTAATTGCTAATGAAAAAACCCAGGCTCAACCTAGCGGCCAAAAGACCGAAAGTAAACTATTGCCGGGACTTTACATCGTTGCAACGCCTATCGGCAATATCCGTGACATCACCCTGCGCGCCCTCGATATTCTGGCCAATGTTGACATACTGGTCTGCGAGGACACCAGAGTTACGCAAAAACTACTTCGCGCATATGACATTACTGCGGCAAAAATCTTTCCATATCATGAACATAATGCGGAAATTATTCGCCCGAAGCTGATGGAACGCCTGCGTGCGGGCGAAACAATAGCCCTGACAAGCGACGCGGGAACTCCTCTTGTTTCCGATCCCGGCTATAAACTGGTGCGCGAGGCGGCCGCCGAAAATATTGCGGTTTATGCGGTGCCGGGCGCTTCGGCCAGCCTTGCGGCGCTGGTTTCGGCGGGATTGCCGACGGACCGTTTCCTGTTTGCCGGCTTTTTGCCGTCCCGACGAACGGCGCGCCGGCAATCGCTGCAGGAAGTCGCCGCGATTCCGGCCAGCCTTATTTTCTACGAATCGGCCCGCCGGTTGGCCGAAAGCCTGAAAGATATGGCAGAGTTGTTTGGCCCCAGGCCGGCGGCGGTCGCCAGGGAGTTGACCAAACTGTACGAGGAAATTCGCCGCGGTCCCCTGGATGAACTGGCGGCGCATTATGCGACGGCGGGTGCGCCGAAGGGCGAAGTCGTGATTGTCGTTGGGGCGCCGGGCAAGGATCTGGGCGAGGTCGATATCGACGGCATGTTGCGTGAAGCCTTGCGGAGTATGAGTTTGCGCGATGCCGCCGCGACGGTCAGCGAGGCCAGCGGCCAGCCCCGTCGCAAGGTATATGCGCGTGCACTGGAACTGTTGAAGGGTGGCGAGGTGGACGGATCGTGACCCGCGAAGACCGGCAGCGGGCCTGGCGGCGCGGATGGTGGGCCGAAACGCTTTGCGCGGTTTATCTCAGACTGCATGGCTACCGGATATTGTCCCGGCGCATGCGCACCCCGGTTGGGGAAATTGATGTTCTGGTTCGTCGGGGGCGCGTGCTGGCGGTTGTCGAGGTAAAGGCGCGGGGAGACCTGGCGCTTGCCGCCGAGTCGGTGACCGACCGGCAAAAGCAGCGACTGATCCGCGCGGCGGGCTGGGTGGTATCCGGGCGACCGGACCTCGCCGCCCTGGACCTGCGCTTCGATGTGATGCTTGTGGCGCCATGGCGCCTGCCGAGGCATGTGGTTGATGCTTGGCGAGCGGATGCGCAAAGGTTACAGTCCCGGGGTGTGATATCCTGGTAATCAAACACGAGCGAGCCTGGAAAATGCCGAATAAGAAGCCGTTTCCTAAAGGGTTGCTAGCCCTGATAGTGACATTGTCCCTTTCCCCGTTTCTTGGTGGCTGCGCGCCGCTGGTGGTTGGCGGCGCGGCGGTTGGCGCTACCGTGGTGGGGCAGGAACGCCCAGTGAAGCAGGCAATTTCCGATACGACGATTCAGGCCAGCATCAACAAGAACCTGCTGGAGTTCAGCGTCGATATATTTCAGAGAGTCGATATTTCCGTGGTCGAGGGAAAGGTATTGCTTACCGGGCTGGTTCCCGAACCGCAAAACCGGTTGGACGCGGCTCGTCTGGCCTGGCAGGCTGACGGCGTCAGGGAAGTACTCAACGAGATCGAGATCAAGGATAAAAGCACCCTGACAGACGCGGCGCGCGACACCTGGATTACCACCAAGCTGCGCAGCAAGATCACCTTCGATGAACAAATTAGCGGCGTCAATTACACCATCGATACGGTGAACCAGAGAATATACCTGCTTGGCATCGCTCAAAGCCAGGCGGAGCTTGACCGGGTCATTTCCTATGCGCGCGACATCGATTATGTTCGTGGCGTAATCCCTTACGTCCGGATCAAGGAGCAAAAAGCCGGCACCGGCGGCTGAATCGTGGCGGGCCGGGACAGAATACAGGCACTGCTTCGCCAAGTGGGCGAAACGCCCGACGAGGGCGTTAAAATCGCCGAGACGGCGTTGCTGTTGGGATCACTGGAACGACCCGGAGTCGCGCTTGGCCGGTATCGCGACCATTTGAGGCTTGTCGCGGACGATCTTGCCCGGGCGGCCATGGGGGCGGGTTCGCTTGGCGAACGGGTCGCCGCGCTTAATAGCGTCATGTTCTTGAATTACGGCTACAAGGGCGACCGGCGCACCTATGACGACCCGCAAAACGCAAATTTGCTTCGGGTAATCGATCGCAGACACGGTTTACCGGTAGCTCTTGGTATTGTGATGATCGATGCCGCGCGGGCGCAGGGCTGGGATGTTGCCGGATTGCGGTTTCCGGGGCATTTCCTCTTGCGCATGGAATATCAGGGGCAACGCGTCATCCTGGATCCTTTCGAGGAGGGCCAGGAGAGGTCGGCGGCCGATTTGCGGTCATTGTTGCGCGCCCAGGGTGATGATGAGGCCGAACTTCTTCCCGGGCATTACGAAGCCGCCAGCGATCGCGAAGTCCTGGTGCGGTTGCAGAACAATTTAAAATTGCGCCAGATGCAACTCGGCGACAATATGGCGGCAATCGCCACGCTGGATACGATGTTGTGGATTGCCCCGCAGGACAAGTATCTATGGCGCGAAAAAGCGCGCTTGGCGGCCTTACTTGGCAGAATTGACGGTGCCGTAGCGGCATTGAAGGAATATATTGCGCGCGAGACGCTCGATGGGCCGCGCCACGATGCGGCGATGTTGCTTCAGAAGCTGCGTGGACAGGAAGCCTGAGTCGGGCTTAAAGCCCCGACGACACTCCGTTAAACGCATAATTTCTTTACCTTGGAGGATTTCATGAGCCTTGCCGTCGCCATCCAGATGGATGCCATAGAGTCGATTAATATCGATGCGGACAGCAGCTTCGTACTGGCGATGGAGGCGCAGCGCCGGGGCCATGCGCTATACTATTATTTGCCGCATGCCCTGACCTTCGAGGATAGCCGCCTTTACGCATGGGCGCAGCCGCTTGAGGTTCGCCGCGAGAAGGGCAATCACTATACTCTTGGCGAGGCCGAGAGGCTCGACCTGGCGACCATGGATGTTGTTTTGATGCGCCAGGATCCACCGTTTGACATGGCCTACATTACGGCCACTCATCTGCTGGAACATATTCACCCAAAGACCCTTGTGGTGAACGACCCGGTATCGGTGCGCAATGCTCCGGAAAAGCTGTTTGTGACTCATTTCCGCGAGTTGATGCCGCCGACCCTGATCACCAGCAGCCGCCACGAGGTGGTTGAATTCAGGCGTGTTCACAAGGATATCATCGTCAAGCCGCTGTTCGGGAACGGCGGCGCCGGTGTGTTCCATGTGTCGCCGGAAGATGAAAACCTGACCGCACTTCTGGAGCTGTTTACCGAGCTTTATCGCGAGCCGCTGATCGTGCAGAAATATCTGCCGGCCGTGCGCGAGGGCGACAAGCGTATCATTCTGGTCAATGGCGAACCGGTGGGCGCGATCAATCGTATTCCCCCGCCTGGCGAGGCGCGCTCGAATATGCATGCGGGGGGCAAGCCGGCGCGCTCGACCCTGACCAGCCGCGAGCGGGAAATTTGCGAAGCGATCGGCCCGACTCTGGTCGAGAAGGGATTGATCTTTGTCGGCATCGACGTGATCGGCAACTGGCTGACCGAGATCAACGTGACCTCACCCACCGGCATCCAGGAGATAAATCGTTACGATAGCGTATCAATAGAGGCCCAGATATGGGATGCCATTGAAACCCGGCTGTCGGAAACGACCACGCGCCTTCCTACCTAGAGCCTCAACCTACAGCCCCAACGCCGCCCTTTGCGCCGCGGCCAGCTCGTCAATGCCCTTGCGGGCCAGCACCATCAGCTGATCGAACTGTTCCTGGCTGAAGGGTTCGGCCTCCGCGGTTCCCTGCACTTCAACGATGCCGCCGGAAGCCGTGAATACAAAATTGGAATCCGCCTCGGCGGTTGAATCTTCGGCGTAATCGAGGTCAAGAATGGCCTCGCCCCGCCACAGGCCGCACGATACAGCCGCCACCTGATCGCGAAGCGGGATTTCCTTTATCGCGCCGACGGTTTTCAGGTGGTCGAGGGCTTGGCGCAGCGCTACCCATGCGCCGGTGATCGCCGCCGTGCGGGTGCCGCCATCGGCCTGCAACACATCGCAATCGACAGTGATCTGCCGTTCGCCAAGCACGTCCAGACGCGTTACCGCGCGCAGGCTTCGCCCGATCAGCCGTTGAATTTCCTGGGTGCGGCCCGACTGTTTGCCGCGCGCGGCCTCGCGGTCGGTTCGCGATCCGGTCGAACGCGGCAGCATGCCATATTCGGCGGTGACCCAACCCTTCCCCGAGTTACGCAGAAACGGGGGAACGCGCTCGATAACGCTGGCGGTGCAAAGAACGTGGGTATCGCCGAAACGTGCGAGGCACGATCCCTCGGCATGTTTGGAAAAGCCGGGCTCCAGGATGACGGTGCGCATTTCATTGGCGGCGCGGTTCGACGGACGCATTCGGTATTCTCCAGGTTCTGATGTTGGCAGGCGCGCGGACACTAACGGCGGCGAGACCAAACGTCTACCCCCTGCACGCCATACATTGACGCTACCCGGGACGCTCACTACATTCCCGGCATCATGATAACGGAACTGAACGAACGGTCGCGCGAAATTCTGCGGCACGTGGTCGAGGCTTATGTCGAGACCGGCGAGCCGGTGGGATCGCGCACGCTTTCGCGCAGGCTGGGTCTGGCGCTCTCGCCGGCGACGATCCGCAACGTCATGGCGGACCTGGAAGAGTTCGGATTGCTTTATGCCCCGCACACATCGGCTGGCCGGTTGCCGACGGAACGGGGCTTACGACTCTTTGTCGATGGAATCCTGCAGATTGGCGCGCTGACCAAGGCCGAACGCACCAGCATCGACAGCCAGTGCAAGGTGTCCGGCCGAAACATGCCCCAGGTGCTGGAAGAGGCTTCCGCCCTGTTGTCGGGTCTGTCCCATTGCGCCGGGCTTGTGATGGCGCCAAAACAGGATTTGCGCCTCAAGCATATAGAATTCGTGAATCTGGGTCCCGGCCGGGCGCTGGTGGTCATGGTCGATGAACATGGCGGCGTGGAAAACCGGGTGATCGATTTGCCGCTGGGAATGCCGGCGTCCAGCCTTGTCGAAGCCAGTAATTTCATGGCCTCCAAACTGGTCGGTCGGACGCTTTCGGAAGCGCGCAAGGAAATCCTGGATGAAGTCAAGAATCAGAAAAACAAGCTGAATACGCTGACCGCCAAGGTGGTTGAGGCCGGCCTCGCCACATGGTCCGACAAGAAGGATAGCGGCGGCGTGCTGATCGTGCGCGGCCAGGCGAATCTTCTGGAAGACGTGAACGCCATCGCCGACCTTGAACATATCCGCGCTCTTTTCGAAGCGCTGGAAACCAAGGAAGCGTTGATCAAATTGCTGGATGCGGCCGACCTGGGCGAAGGCGTGCAGATTTTCATTGGCGCCGAGAGTGCGCTGTTCACGCTGGCCGGCGCCTCCTTGATCATCGCCCCTTATGCCAACAGCGAAGAGCGACTGGTCGGCGCGATCGGCGTGATCGGGCCGACCCGCATGAATTATGGCCGTATTATTCCGATGGTTGATTACACTGCGAAACTCATAAGCCGCATTCTAGATTGATATCCTTACATCAGGAACCCGAAGCATATGACCGAAGACAAACAGACCGCCGACAAGCCCGAACCCGAGATCGAGGTCAAAGATCAGGCCCGCGCTGAAGCGGAAGCCGAGGCGGTCGAGGAAGCCCTCGCCGACCCCAATCAGTTCAGCGAGGTTGCCGGCGATGGCGATACGCCGCCGGAGGATCTCATCGCCGAGCTGGAGGCTGACCTGGCGGCCATGAAGGATCAGATGTTGCGTGCCCTGGCCGAGGCAGAAAATACCCGCCGCCGGGCCGAGCGCGACCGCCAGGAGGCGACGAAATACGGCGCCGTGGGTCTGGCTCGCGACATGCTCAGTGTTTCCGATAATTTGCGTCGCGCGCTTGAAGCGTTGCCGGAAGGTGCCCGCGATGGCGAGGGCTGGGCGAAGGACCTGATTGCCGGAGTCGAATTGATCGAGCGAGAAGTCCTCGATGCATTTGGCAAGCATGGCGTCGTCAAGCTGGAGCCGTTGGGCGAGGCCTTCGATCATAATTTCCATCAGGCGATGTTTGAACTGGAAGACCTTGAAAAGCCGGCCGGGACCGTGGTGCAGATGTTGCAGCCCGGCTATCGCCTGCACGACCGCCTGCTACGCGCCGCCATGGTGGGTGTCTCCAAGGGCGGCCCGAAGGCGGAGAAGCCGGCGGAAAAAGAAGAAGGCAAAGCCGGCGACAGCGCGTAACTGCTGGAACTCTGCTTGCTATAGTCGCGCTTCCAACGCCTCTGCTTCGGGATCATGCTCCGCCAGGAATCGCTTGGCTTTCTCCCGACTGGAAACCGCATAGCAGTAGGCACAACCTTGTGGGCAGGAATCGTAGGCGCCGATGTCGCGGGATTCGTTGCACAGGCATCCCGGGCGGTTGCCCTTGATCCGCGCCTTGATTGTGCGTCCCGCGATGTCCGATAGCCGGCTTGCGTCGATGCAGCGTGCCGGCGCCGTGCCCTCGACGGTAAATTCAGGCTGACTACAGACGGTCATCCGCATGCCGTTCGATTTGGCGATTTCGCTCAAGGCGGTGGCCAGCGCCTGCTTTTCCCCGGCCTCCGGATCGTGCCAGGTAAAGCCGTGATCGCGCGCCGCCCTGTCCATGTTGCGGCGGGTTTTGGCATAGATCTGGGCAAAGGAAATCGTGACCTCGTCCACATATCCGTTCAGCGCCGCCGCCAGGCGGCGGAAGTTTTCCAAATGCCAGCCCGGTGCCGTCAGGCTGGTTTCGACGATGGGGTCGTATCGCCAGACAACCGCGCGCGGGCCGAAGGAATTGGCCAGTGCCCTGATTTGCGCGATTGCGGTTTCGGTCTCGATGACGCCGGGTTCCAGCGCGCGGGGATAGCCGGTTACCGTGAACTGCACCATGAAGGGGGCGACGGTGCCGACATCGGCAAGATGATTGCGAAAGGGCCCGATGTTGCGAGTCCAGAATACGAACCCCGCCACCTCCCCCGCCGTCAGGGACACGCGGTAAGGCTTGCCGCCATATGGGCTGGCGACCAGCGCATGGCCCGATTTCAGGCGTTTCATGAACCAGTCGCCGTAAAGCGCCGGGATATCGGTGCGGTAGCTTGCGGAAACGATCATGGCCCTACCATAGCCCGGCACGCGCGGCCGCGCACCGGATGCGATGCCCTGTTGGAAAAAACGAATCGGGATCAAGCTTGCAGGCTTCCCATCTCCTACCTATATAGCCCTGTGACTCGCATCCTCGAAGGGTGCGCCCGTTTGAGCGTTAATTTATCAATCCCCGCGGGGGCCCCGGCTGGTGCTGGATTATCCGGGCCACCGGAGCCCGCTGAAAAGGAAAGACAAAGATGAGCAAGGTTATTGGCATCGACCTTGGGACCACCAACTCCTGTGTTGCGGTTATGGATGGTTCCAACGCCCGTGTGATCGAAAACGAAGAGGGTACGCGCACCACCCCGTCGATGGTGGCATTTACCGAAGGCGGCGAACGGCTTGTTGGCCAGTCCGCGAAACGCCAGGCCGTCACCAATCCGGAAAACACGCTGTTTGCGATCAAGCGTCTCATTGGCCGCCGGTATGGCGACAAGGAGGTCGAAAAGGATAAGGGCCTCGTTCCCTACAAGATCGTTTCGGGCGACAATGGCGATGCCTGGGTCGAAGCTCATGGCACAAACTACAGCCCCAGCCAGGTCAGCGCCTTCATCCTTCAGAAGATGAAGGAAACCGCCGAGCGCTATCTTGGCGAAACGGTGACCAAGGCGGTGATTACCGTTCCCGCCTATTTCAACGATTCCCAGCGGCAGGCCACCAAGGACGCCGGCAAGATCGCCGGCCTGGAAGTGCTGCGCATCATCAACGAGCCGACCGCGGCCGCGCTTTCCTATGGGCTTGAGAAAAAGGGCGCCGGCACCGTTGCCGTTTACGACCTCGGCGGCGGTACTTTCGACGTGTCGGTTCTGGAAATCGGCGACGGCGTGTTCGAGGTGAAATCCACCAATGGCGACACTTTCCTCGGCGGCGAGGATTTTGACGCACGCATCATCGATTATCTGGCCGACGAGTTCAAAAAAGAACAGGGCGTGGACCTGCGTGGCGACAAGCTGGCCCTGCAGCGGCTGAAAGAAGCCGCGGAAAAGGCCAAGATCGAACTGTCGAGCAGCCAGCAGACCGAGATCAATCTGCCTTACGTAACGGCCGATCAGTCGGGCCCGAAACATCTGAACATCAAGCTGACCCGCGCCAAGTTGGAAGCGCTGGTCGACGAGCTGGTTCAGAAAACCGTCAAGCCCTGCCTGGCCGCGTTGAAGGATGCCGGCCTGAAGGCCAGCGAGATCGACGAGGTAATCCTGGTCGGCGGTATGACCCGCATGCCCAAGATCATTGAGACCGTTAAGGAAATCTTCGGGCGCGAACCCCATCGCGGCGTGAACCCGGACGAGGTCGTGGCCATTGGCGCGGCGATTCAGGGCGGTGTTCTGGCCGGCGACGTCAAGGACGTGTTGCTTCTCGACGTGACTCCGCTGTCGCTGGGTATTGAAACCCTGGGCGGTGTGTTCACCCGCTTGATCGATCGTAACACGACGATCCCGACCAAGAAGGGTCAGCCTTTCTCGACCGCCGAGGACAATCAGACCGCGGTGACGATCCGCGTGTTCCAGGGCGAGCGCGAAATGGCGGCGGACAACAAGCTGTTGGGTCAGTTCGACCTGGTCGGCATTCCGCCGGCGCCGCGTGGCGTTCCGCAGATCGAGGTTGCGTTTGATATCGACGCCAACGGCATCGTCAACGTCTCGGCGAAAGACAAGGCCACCGGCAAGGAGCAGCAGATTCGCATCCAGGCTTCCGGCGGTCTTTCGGATGCCGATATCGAAACCATGGTCAAGGATGCCGAGGCGCATGCCGAGGAAGACAAGAAGCGCAAGGAAATGGTGGAGGCCCGCAACAAGGCCGACAGCATGATCCATGCAACCGAGAAAAGCCTGGCAGAACATGGCGACAAGGTTCTGCCCGCCGATAAGGAAGCGATCGAAGCGGCATCGGCCGCGCTGAAGACCGCGATGGAAGGCGAGGATCTGGCTGAAATCGAGGCGAAAACCCAGGCGCTGACCGAGGCTTCCATGAAGCTGGGCGAGGCCATGTACAAGGCCGCCCAGGAAGCCGAGGGCTCGTCGACGGGCGATGCCGGAGACGCAGGCCAGGCCGAGGGCGAAAATGTCGTTGATGCCGACTTCGAAGAGGTCGACGATGACAAGGATGAGGACAAAAAGTCCGCCTGAAGCCATAATCTCCGCGCGATGGCGCGGTGCAATCGATTGAACGAACCCCCGGCGGCCCTTCGGCTGCCGGGGTAACGACGGTTAGGGGTTGGAATGTCGAAGCAGGACTATTATGAGCTCCTGGGGGTTTCGAGAGATGCGGATATGGCCGCGCTCAAGAAGGCCTATCGTAAATTGGCGATGGAATTTCACCCCGACCGAAATCCGGGCGACGAAAAGGCGGAATCCCGTTTCAAGGAAGTTAACGAGGCATACGAGGTTCTGAAGGACGATCAGAAACGCGCTGCCTATGATCGCTTTGGCCATGCCGCATTCGAAAATGGCGGCGGTGGCGGCGGTCATCGCGGCGGATTTGATTTCGCCTCGGGTTTCGCCGATATTTTCGATGAAATGTTCGGCGAGTTTACCGGTGGCCGCCGCGGTAGCGCTGCCACCCGCGGCGCCGACCTTCGCTATAACATGGAAATAACCCTGGAAGACGCCTTCAAGGGGCGCCAGCCGGAAATCCGCGTGCCGACCTCCGCCACCTGTACCGGCTGTAGCGGTTCCGGCGCCGAGGGCGGGGCCCAGCCGGTCACCTGCCCCACCTGCCAAGGCGCGGGCCGGGTACGGGCGCAGCAGGGTTTCTTTACCATCGAGCGCACCTGCCCCAACTGTCAGGGACAGGGCCGTGTTATCGATCATCCCTGCGTGGAATGTCATGGTTCGGGCCGCTCAAGGCGCGAAAAGACGCTGGCCGTCAATATCCCGCCCGGCGTCGAGGACGGCACCCGTATCCGCGTTGCCGGCGAGGGCGAGGCGGGCCTGCGGGGCGGGCCGCCCGGGGACCTTTATATTTTTCTTTCGATCAGGCCGCACGCGCTGTTCCGGCGTGAAGGGGCCGATCTCTATTGCCGGGTGCCGATCCCGATGAGCGCCGCGGCGCTGGGCGGTTCCATCGAGGTGCCGACCATCGAGGGCGGTCGCGCCAAGGTCAATATTCCGGCGGGCGCCCAGACCGGTCAGCGGTTCCGCTTGCGCGACAAGGGCATGAGTATCCTGCGCGCAAAAAATCGCGGCGATATGTATATCGAGGCCCAGGTCGAAACCCCGGTGAACCTGACCAAGCGCCAGAAGGAAATTCTTCAGGAATTCGACGAGGCCGGCGGTGGCCATTCCAAGCATCAGCCCGAACATCACGGATTTTTCGCCAAGGTGAAGGAATTCTGGGACGACCTGACCGAGTAGGGTCGAGCTCTCTACCCTCCCCCCTCTCGCATCCCGTTCCCGAATATGCTTTAACTCCGTCCAGGATCATTGGGCGGAGCTTGTGCAGTCATGGCGGATGAAATGAAGATCGGGATTGTTGGCGTGTCGG
>JAOUMF010000436.1 GCA_029881615.1 Alphaproteobacteria bacterium
AGGGCCGCCGGTGAAGGTCGCCGTGCCCGCTACCAGCACGTCGGCGCCGGCGGCGATTGCGCGCGGCGCGGTGTCGAAATTGATTCCGCCGTCGACTTCCAGGTCGATAACGCGGCCCGAATCGTCGATGCGGCGGCGCAATTCCGCCAGCTTGTCCAGTTGCGATTCGATGAAGGACTGTCCGCCGAAACCGGGATTGACGCTCATCACCAGCACCATGTCGACATCGTCGAGCAGGTAATCGATGGCCGAAACCGGGGTCGAGGGGTTCAGCGAGACCCCGGCTTTCTTGCCCAGGCTTTTGATCAGCTGGATCGTGCGGTGAACATGCGGCGTGGCTTCCACATGGACCGTGATGATATCGGCGCCGGCCTTGGCGAAATCCTCGACGAAGGAATCGACGGGTGAAATCATCAGATGCACGTCGAAGATTTTTTTACTATGCGGGCGCAGGGCCTTGGTGACGCCGGCGCCGATGGTGATGTTGGGCACGAAATGCCCATCCATCACGTCGATATGGATATAGTCGGCGCCGGCATTGTCGATTGCGCGGACTTCCTCGCCAAGGCTGGCAAAGTCCGCGGAAAGGATCGAGGGCGCGATACGAATCGATTGTTGCATCCTGTTTTCCTAGAGACTTTCCGCCCGCCACGCAAGCGGTGAACCGTTACGACAGGCGGCGTAGCCGGGCAGCGTAGAAACCGTCCATGCCCCCGCGCGCCGGCCAGTGGCACGGCAGCGTCCGCAAGTCGCCCGCCGGGGTAATCGCCTCGGCCAGGTCCGGCAGTTCGTCCGATTCGATCGGCACGCGCTGCACGGCGGCGCCCGAGGCGAGCAGCGCCTCTACCCGCTCAACCCCTTCACTCGGCTGCAATGAACAGGTGGCATAGATCAGCAAACCGCCCGGCTTCACCAGCGCCAGCGACGCGGCCAGCAACCGGTCCTGCACGGCGGCCAGCTTGGCGACATCGGCCGACGTCTTGTTCCAGGCGATATCGGGATGGCGGCGCAGCGTGCCGGTCGCCGAACAGGGTGCGTCGAGAAGGGCCGCGTCGAAAAGCTCGTCCGGTATCCATTTCGCCGCATCGATGGTTACGGCCTCGGCCGCGAGTTCAAGTCGTTCAAGGTTGTTCGACAGGCGTTGCAGGCGTTTTTCCGAAATATCGACAGCCGTGACCAGCGCGCCCGCCGCAGCCAGCTGCGCGGTCTTGCCGCCCGGCGCGGCGCAAAGGTCGGCGACCCGTTGCCCCGATACATCGCCCAGCAGGCGGGCCGGCAGCGCGGCGGCGGCGTCCTGAATCCACCAGGCGCCCTCGGCAAAGCCGGGCAGTGTGGTCACGTCCCCGCCCGCCATGCGGCGCAAGCTGCCGTTTGGCAGGATCTCCGCCCCCAGCTGTTCGGCCCAGAGTTCGGTCTCGGCGGGGGATTTCACGGTGATGTCGAGCGGCGCCTCGGCCAGGTTGGCGGTGGCGATGGCGGTGGCGGTCTCCGCCCCGTAGGCGTTTTCCCATTCCTGCCAAAGCCATGCGGGAACATTCAGATGTTCCGGATCATCGGCCGGGATTCTGGCGCCCTCCGCGATGCGGCGCAGCACGGCATTGACCAGGCCCTTCATGCCGGCCTGTCCGCCCCCGCCGACCAATTCGACCGAGGTATGAACGGCGGCATGCGCGGCGAGGCCAAGCAGGCTGATCTGGGCCACGCCCAGCCGCAATATATCGCGGATAACGGTTCGGTTGGCCGGCAACGGATGTTCCAGCCGTTCGTCGATCGCCAGATCGATCTGCCCCAGCCGCCGCAGCACGGTGGCGGTCAGCAGCCGGGCAAAGGCCCGGTCGCGCGGCTCCAGCAGCGGCAAATCGGCGTTTGCCGCCAGCGCTTCGTCAAGGGGTCGGCCGCGCTGCAAAACATCCTGCAGCAGTTTAAGGGCAATGGCGCGGGCATCTTTCATGCGCAGTGTTTAGGGGAAACCGCGCCGCGCGCCAAGCGTCTAGATGGCGGATGCGGCAATCAACCCCATGGACCGCCGCGCGCGGCCGGGGCCTGGCCGGCCATTTCGCGCAGTCGCTGGATGCGCTCGCCCATCGGCGGATGGGTCGAGAACAGCCCGTCCATGGCGCGGGTATGCAGCGGATTGACGATGAACATATGCGCGGTAGCCGGGTTGTCCTCGGCTTCCGGGTTTTCGATGGTCGCCGCGCCGGTGGCCATTTTATACAGCGCGTCGGCCAGCCAGTCGGGATGGCCGCAGATTTCGGCGCCGATGCGGTCTGCCTCGTATTCGCGCGACCGGCTGATCGCCATTTGAACCAGTGAGGCGGCAAAGGGCGCCACGAACATTACCACCAGCGTGCCGATGATATTGCGCCGGTTGCTGAAGAACATCGCGAAACTGCCCAGCATGCCGATCGCCCCGGCGATGGTGGCGGTGATCGTCATGGTCAGGGTGTCGCGATTTTTCACATGGGCCAGCTCATGCGCCATAACGCCGGCAACTTCCATGTCGGTCAGGCCGCGCAGCAGGCCGGTGGTCGCCGCGACCGAGGCGTTTTCCGGATTGCGCCCGGTGGCGAAGGCGTTGGGCTGATCGTTCTCTATGATATAGACCTTCGGCATCGGCAGCCCGGCGTTGCCCGCCAGTTGCGCGACGATGCCATGCAGCGAATGGCCGGGGCCGACTTCGCGCGCGTGATAGGTGCGCAACACTATCTTGTCGGAGTTCCACCAGGCGAAAACATTCATGCCGGCGGCAACGGCCAGCGCGATGATAATGCCGCCCTCGCCACCCAGCATCCAGCCGCAGGCCATGAAAAGCGCGGTCATGGCGGCCAGCAAAATCCCGGTCTTGAAAAAATTCATGCCCGTTGTTCCTCATTCGTCACGCGACAAATGATAGATAAGTCTTTGTCAGCCACCTTTAAAGACTTGGCGGAAGCAGTGTTCCGCGCCATATTTCCGGTATGTCGAAGAATGAAAACAAGGCTGATTCCGGGGTCAAGGGCATCGATTCGCGCCGCAAGGCCGAAATGATCGCCGAGGAAGCGGGCCGTAAGGCGCGCGCCGAGGCCGCATCGCGCGGCAAGGCGGATGAGGAAACCGGCGGCCCGGAAGGGCTGGAGCCGACCCGCTATGGCGACTGGGAAAAAGCCGGCCGCTGCAGCGATTTCTAAAGGGCGGCGATCCGCCTCAATCTTTATGAAACTC
>JAOUMF010000020.1 GCA_029881615.1 Alphaproteobacteria bacterium
TTCGCCAGTATGGCATCCGCCGCATCCGCCCCGCCCCGCCGCGCGCGCGCGACCAGGTCGTCCAGCAAGTTCAGGGCGTCGTCGGTTTCGGTCAGTTTGGGCGTTGGCGGCTCGCGCGTTGCCATGAAATTCAGTCTCCCCCTTTTATATTCCTCCCCGGCGAACGCGGGCCTGTACAACAGCTTATATAGTCCCGGATCGCCGCATTTGCCAGCAGCGCCTTTCCTGTATGTATTCGGCGATCACGAAATTTTGCGTTTTAAATATTGATGGACTAATGTTCTGTCATATTCGATGATATGTATATGACCTGAAATTCAACAGGTTGCAGACAAACCGGGAGGAGAGAACCAATGAAAAAGAGTATGGCGGCGATAGTTATTGCCTTGGCGGGCCTATTCGCCATTGCCGGTGGACTGCCTGCGATGGCGGAAGGAAAGACCCACTATCTGGCGATCCATGTGGATGAGAATGACAAGGGCAAGATGACTATCGTGCTGAACAACGCGGGAAACGTCATAAAATATTATGAGGCGAAGGGCGATAAGGTTGAGGTCGAGATCGTTGCCCACGGTCCGGGGCTACATATGTATCGCGAAGATACCTCGCCGGTAAAAGGCCGCATCGCGGCGATGTCGCTGGAAAATGAGAATTTGAAATTTTCAGCTTGCGGTAATACCATCAAAGGTATGACAAAGAAGGAAGGCAAGGCGCCGACGCTGATCAGCGAAGCGACTGTCGTCCCGTCGGGTGTTGTGCGGTTGATGGAGTTGCAGGAACAGGGCTGGACCTACGTCCGCCCGTAAGGTTGTGGTGAGAGAGGGGCGAAAGACCCCAGGGAAGGCGGCGGAGTCGAAAAGGCTCCGCCGTTTTCTACTTCCAGATCGGCTTGCCCGATCCTGGCAGGCCCAGATCGCTCCACATATCGGTGACCTTATCGATCACGGCTTGGTCCATGCGGATCTGACGTCCCCATTCGCGCTTGGTTTCCGGCGGCCATTTATCGGTGGCGTCGAGGCCGATTTTTGAGCCAAGTCCAGATTCGGGCGAGGCGAAATCCAGGTAATCGATCGGCGTTCCCTCGACCAGCGTGATGTCGCGGGCCGGGTCCATGCGGGTCGAAATCGCCCACATCACATCTTTCCAGTCCCGGGCATCGATGTCGTCATCCACCACGATCACCCATTTCGTGTACATGAACTGGCGCAAGTACGACCACACGCCCATCATCACCCGCTTGGCGTGGCCGGGGTAAGCCTTCTTCATCGATACCACGGCGATGCGGTAGGAACAGCCCTCCGGCGGCAACCAGAAATCCGTTATTTCCGGGAACTGCTGCTGCAGCAGCGGGATGAATACCTCGTTCAGCGCCTGGCCCAGAACGCTGGGTTCATCCGGCGGCCGACCGGTGAAGGTGCTAAGGTAAATCGGGTTCTTGCGCATGGTGATGGCCGAAATCGTAAAGACCGGGAAAGCTTCGACCGAGTTGTAATAGCCGGTATGATCGCCGTAGGGTCCCTCGTCGCCGTAATCTTGCAGCGACACATGACCTTCCAGTACGATTTCGGCTTGCGCCGGTACTTTCAACGGAACGGTCTTGCAGTCCACCAGTTCCACTTTCGCGCCGCGCAGCAGGCCGGAAAACTGATATTCCGACAGCGTGTCGGGAACGGGCGTTACCGCGGCCAGAATGGTGGCCGGATCGGCGCCGATTACGGCGGCCGCCGGCAGGGGTTCGCTCATTTCCTGTTTCCAGCGCGCATGGTGCTGGGCCCCGCCACGATGCTTCAACCAGCGCATCAGCGTGGTGTTGCGGCCGGTCACCTGCATCCGGTAGATGCCCAGATTATGGTCGTCCTCTCGCTTCTTGCCCGGCCCCTTGGTGACCACCAGCGGCCAGGTGATCAGTGGCGCCGGCTCGCCCGGCCAGCAGGTCTGGACCGGCAGTTTCGCAAGATCGATATCGTCGCCTTGCAGCACCACTTCCTGGCAGGGTGCGCGACCGGTGGTCTTTGGCTTCATGGCCATGACGGTCTTTACCATCGGAAGCATGTCCATGGCTTCGCGCCAGCCGCCCGGCGGTTCCGGTTGTCGCAGAAAGGCCAGCGATTCTCCTATCGCGCGCAGCTCATGCGGTTCGCGCCCCATGCCCCAGGCCACGCGTTCCGTCGTGCCGAACAGGTTCGCCAGCACCGGCATGTCCGATTTCCGTCCGTCGGCGCCGATCACGTTCTCGAACAGCACCGCGGGGCCGTCTTCGGCCAGCAACCGAGTCTGGATTTCCGTCATTTCCAGTTCGGTCGATACCGGCGCGGATACCCGCACCAGCCGGCCGTTGCTTTCCAGATGATCGATAAAGTCGCGAAGAGAAGAAAAGGACATGATGCGCGCGCCGTGTTGTTCCCGTTCTATACAGACTGTCTCGCGCGCGGCGTCAAGTCTCGAGCCTTCACTCCCGCCGCCGGGTTGTGATATTGAGGGGAACTCAAGCGGAGAAGCGTGAATGGCAAAGACATACTGGGTGATCGGCGGGGAATACGCCGATACGGATTTCGAGGTGATTGCGGGCGACGGCGCGGCGGAGCGGCACGGTCCTTACGCAACCTATGAAGACGCCAAGGATGCATGGGCGCATCTGTCGTGGGAACATATCGATGATGCCCATGTTCGTTATACCATCGATACGGAGGACGCCCGCGCTTACTGGGTTGTCGGCGGGGAATACGCCGATACCGGTTTCGAGGATATGGCGGATGGCCGGGAAGAAGAACGCCATGGTCCTTTCAAATCCTATGGAGAGGCGCAGGCCCTTTGGCAACAGATGTCATGGGAACATATCGACGATGCCCATGTGCGTTACCGGATTGACCATGTCTGATGGAACGCAGGGCTAAACTCGACCGCGCTCGCGGCTATCCCTACACAATCCCCGAAGGATCCTATGTGTGGCGGGATGGCGCGGTTGCCGTTTTCGATCCGGCCCTGCGCAAGGACAGGGTGCCGGTGCTGGCCATTGGGTCGAACCAGTCGCCGGACCAGTTGACCCGCAAGTACGGCGACCAGGGCGAAATCCCCGTTCAGCGGGCCCGGTTGCAGGATTTCGATATTTATTATTCGGCGCATATCACGGGTTATGGATCGGTTCCCGCCATGCTGCAGTATGCGCCCGGCACCGCGGTGACGCTATCGGTCAACTGGCTGAATGACCGGCAACTCGATGTCATGCACGGTACGGAGCTTTATGCGGCGAGATATCAATATGCGGTGATCGAGGATATCGCGCTGGCGCTGGACTGCGGGACAAATCTGGATTTCGTCCATCTCTATGTCGGCGTGAACGGCCATCTGCTGCATGACGGACACGCGGTTGCCTTGTCGGCGATGCCGGCGGAAGGGCGTCGCCCGAAGGCGTTGACTACCGCGGAGGTTCTCGAGATCGTAAGGGAACGGTTTGCGCCGGGATATGAATCCGATGCTTTTGTATTGAAGCTGGTCGACGATCCGGATTTCAGGTTTGCCTGTACCGAGGCGATCTCGACCGATGCCATTCCTTTTGGTCATCCGATCCGGCCGGCCGGGTCGGAACCCGGCGCGGCTGAAGCAGAATAAGCGATTATTCGGCGCTGTAGCTTACTTTCTTGGTTTCGATGACCGTCCCGCTCTCATTGACAACCTCGACAACCCAGTCTCCACGCCATTCCGGCAGCAGGGTTTTGCTGGAGTAAACCCGCCAGCGGGACGCCCGCACATTGAAGCTGACCTCGGCCATGACCGCGCCGTTCAGCGACCAGCGGTGAGTTACCGTCGTTCCGTTCAGATTGCGCAACTCGGTGAAGAAAAAGATTTTTTCCGTGCCGGGGCTGACCGCCGAAAGTTCATCGGTGGGCTCGCGGTCGAGAATCGCGGAGGTAAACTGAGCGCGCGAGACAGTGGGCTCTGCGGACAAGGCGGCGATGGGCGCCGTCATAACAAACGCTATCGCCAATACAAGACGGGTGATCTGTTTCATTCAAAACTTCCTCGGTCACGTTACTGAAATGTCGAGATTTGTTTGTATAGCACACTACTTAAGCAGGGATTAACGGATAAAGGCCATGACACAGGCCCTGTCCGCACTATATGAGGATGACTCGGGGCCCTAGCCGGCTGTTCCGTCAAAGCCAGAAAATATAACGAGAGGCATTATGACCTACCATTTCAGCAAGACTATTGACCGTTCGTTCGATCAGGCCGTTGAGGATGTCACCGCGGCGCTTCAGGAGATTGGATTCGGCATTCTCTGCACGATCCCCGTCAGCGAGAAACTCAAGGGCGCGCTGGATGTCGATATCCCCCGCTACACCATACTTGGCGCCTGCAATCCATCTTTTGCCTACAGGGCGCTGCAGTGCGAAAACAAGATCGGTGTGATGCTTCCCTGTAATTTCGTCATCCAGCAGAAGGAAGATGGCAAGGTTGAGGTGTCTGCGGTCGATCCCATCGCTTCCATGGCCGCGATCAAGAACGCCGACCTCGGCGCGCTTGCCACCGAGGTCCAGGGTCTCATCAAGGGTGTGATCGATAAACTCTGACGGTCAAATCCTGCCGGCCGCGATTATTCCGGCCAGCAGGATCAGCCCGAACCATTTATTGGATTTGAACTTGGTCAGGCAGTCTTGTGGCGACTCCGTATCGACGTCCGCCGCCTGCCAGGCCAGTTGCAGGGTCGCGGCGGCCAGGCCGGCATAATAAGGCCAGGCAAGGCCGCCCGCCCAACCCGCCGCCGCCAGCAGCCCAATCGTTATTCCGTAGAACAGGAACAGGAATGGCCGGGTCTGCTTGCCCAGCTTTCTTGCGGTGGATTTAACGCCGATCAGCGCGTCGTCCTCCTTATCCTGATGGGCGTAGATGGTGTCGTAACCCAGGGTCCAGAAAAACCCCGCCGCATACATCAACAGCGGCGGCGCCGACAGGCTTCCTGCCACCGCCGCCCATCCGACCAGGGCGCCCCAGTTGAAGGTCAGCCCCAGCCAGGCCTGCGGCCACCAGGTGATGCGCTTCATGAAGGGATAGGGGAAAACCAGCAGCAGCGAGGCCGCGCCGACCGCGATGGCGAAATTATTGAAACTGACGAGGATTCCCAGGCCGAGCAGTAATTGCGCCACCAGAAAGATCAGCGCGCCCCGCACGGTCACCTCGCCGCTGGGAATCGGGCGAGTGGCGGTACGTGCGACCTGTCCGTCGAATTCCCGGTCGGTGATGTCATTCCAGGTGCAACCCGCCCCGCGCATTACCACCGCGCCAATCCCGAACAACAGGATATACCAGGGGTTTGGCCATGCGGGTTCGGGACCGGCCGCAGTCGCCAGCGCCGCGCTCCACCAACATGGCAGTAGCAGCAGCCAGGTGCCGATCGGCCGGTCGAGACGCGCCAGCCGCATCCAGGGGCGCGATGGCGCGGGCGCATAACGATCGACCCAGCTTTCGCGGGGAATGTCAGAGGCGTCGGCGCCGCTTTGCGTATGGTTGCTCATGGGCTAATCTTGACGCTCCTCGTCCCGCGGGACAAGCGTCGAAGAATATTTTTCAAACCCAGGCGGAAATATCCCAAATGACTGACAGGCCTCGGACAAGGCTGTTCATCGAAAGCGATCTCGCAAGCGGCATGGCGGTGGAATGCAGCAGGGATCAGGCCCATTACCTGGGCAATGTGCTGCGACTCGGCCCGGGCGATCCGGTGGCGCTGTTTAATGGGCGAGACGGCGAATGGTTGGCGCATATTCGTGAAACCGGCAAGAAGTCGGCAACCCTGACGGTGGATAGCTGTCTTCGGGACCAGGCGCCGGAGCCGGATCTCTGGCTGGTCTTCGCCCCGGTGAAAAAGGCGCCGCTGGATTTCCTGGTGCAAAAGGCGACAGAGCTGGGCGTATCCGCACTGATGCCCGCGATAACGCGCCGAACCGTGGTTGAACGGGTCAAGCGCGAGCGCATGGAGGCCAACGCGATCGAGGCCGCCGAGCAATGCGAACGCTTGACCGTGCCGCATGTCGAGGATGCCCGGCCGTTATCACGAATTCTTGATGGCTGGCCGACCGACCGACATATCCTGCTTTGCGCCGAGGCCGGCGAGGCCGTCCCAATCAATGAATTTCTCCGGGGGGCGGAAGGCCGTGGCGAGCCATGGGCGATTCTCACCGGCCCCGAGGGTGGGTTTGATCAGACAGAGCTTGACCTTCTGAACAAATTTCCCAATGTAAGTGCCGTCGGTCTTGGGCCTCGAATTCTTCGGGCCGATACTGCCGCGTTGGCGGCGCTGGCCTGCTGGCAGGCCGCGCTTGGCGACTGGCAAAACCGCCCTCCGGGGCGTAATTGAAACAAGTGATTTTACAGCAAGCAAGGCCCGGCATATGGCAGCACCTTCAAGCGGCGGCGGCGAAAGCCCCATTACAGATAAGCAGCAACTGATCGAATATTTTGAGCGCGGCAACAAACCCCGTGAAGCCTGGCGTATCGGCACGGAGCATGAAAAGTTCGGCTATGACACGGTGAGCCACAAGCCGCTGGCCTATGAAGGCGTGCCCGGTATAGAGGCATTATTGAAGGGGCTGCAGCGCTTCGGCTGGGAACCGGTGTCCGAGGGTGGCAGGATCATTGCGCTCCGCATGGCCGACGGCTGTTCGATCACGTTGGAGCCGGGCGGCCAGTTCGAGCTTTCCGGCGCGCCGCTGGAAAACATCCACCAGACCTGCCACGAGGTGAACGAGCATCTGCGCGAGGTAAAGGAGGTTTGCGGCGAGATGGGCGCGAGCATGATCGGTCTCGGCTTTCATCCCAAGGCGACCCGTGATGATATTTCGTGGATGCCCAAGGGACGCTACAAGATCATGCGTCGCTATATGCCGACACGCGGCAATCTCGGGCTCGACATGATGACCCGTACCTGCACGGTGCAGGTGAATCTGGACTTTTCGTCCGAAGCCGACATGGTCAAGAAGTTCCGTGTCGGACTGGCGCTGCAGCCGATCGCCACGGCACTGTTTGCCAACTCGCCGTTCACCGAAGGCAAGCCCAACGGATTCCTTAGTTACCGCAGTCAGATATGGACCGACACCGACCCCGACAGGTCTGGCATGCTTCCTTTCGTATTCGAGGACGGATTCGGGTTCGAGCGCTGGGTGGATTACCTTCTCGATGTGCCGATGTATTTCGTCTATCGCGACGGCAATTATATCGATGTCGCCGGCAAATCATTCCGCGACTTCATGGCTGGCAAGCTGGAGGGCTTCGAGGGTCAGGCGCCGGGCATCGGTGATTGGGCAGACCATATGACGACCGCCTTTCCCGAAGTGCGACTGAAACATTTTCTGGAAATGCGCGGCGCCGATGGCGGTCCCTGGCGGCGGCTCTGCGCGCTGCCGGCGCTGTGGGTGGGATTGCTGTATGATGACGCGGCGCTGGATGCGGCATGGAACCTGTGCCGCGATTGGTCGATGGACGAGCGCGAGATGCTGCGCAACGAGGCGCCCAGAACGGCGCTGAAGACGAAATTCCGTAATGGCACGATGCAGGACCTGGCAAAGGATGTGCTGGCTATTGCAAACGACGGCCTTAAGGCCCGTGCCGTGCGGGATAGCTTTGGCGAGGATGAGGCTCATTTCCTCAACGCCCTGCACGAAATCGCCGAAAGCGGCATTACCCCGGCTGAAGAACTGCTCGAGGCATACGAAAATCGCTGGAATGGCAGTATCGAGCCGCTGTTTGATGAGTACGCCTACTGAGCGGCAGGTAAAAAGATCAGCGAAAACCCCGCCCGGCATTGCCGAGGCGGGGTTTTCTTTTTGACGCCGGTGGCGGTGTATGCCGCCGGATGTCTGGCTTCAAATCAATTCTAGCCCTTCAGATATAACAGGGCTGCAGCCGATACCAGGGCCAGTATGGTCGATACCAGAATGGCGGAACTGGCAATGGCTGCGCCTTTCGCCGACCGACTGGCCATGTTGTGCATGTTGAAGCCGACCGGCATTGCGGCCAGCATCGCGGCGGCCCAGGCCCAGCTGTTCAGGCCGAAGACCTTGTTGGCCAGCAGATAGACGATCACGGGGAACGCGACCAGCTTGAAAACGGTAACCACCGAGGTCTCGACTCCGTTGCCGCTGAATTTATAGCGAATCATCATGCCGCCCAGGGCGAACAGGGAACAGGCATATGTGGCGTCGCCAAGTGTTTTGAGGATCTCATTCGCTTCCGCGGGGAATCGTGGCGCGCCCGTGACGTCATAAATGATTCCTGCGACCAGGGCGATGAAGATGGGGTTCTTCGCCTGATTGACGACGGTGCCCCAGATCGCCGAGGGAAGTTCGCTGGCCTTGCCGCTGCGAACACGCAGCACGACCGTGAGCAGGATTGCCATCAACATGCCGTGCAGGCCAACGATCATGGCGACCGGCAGGACCAGTTTGGGTCCGAGCAACATGAGTGTCGCGGGAACACCCAGCAGGATCATGTTGGAATGGGAAGCGCCGACGGCCAGAATATTCTGTTCCGCCTTTCCGGTTTTCAGGACAAACTGGCTGATTACGATAGCGAGGATCAGAACTATGAGCGCGCCGATATAGTAACTGGCCAGAACATCCAGTACATATTCAAGATTCTTGTTTATCGAACTGTTGGCGACGTTTCGGAAAATCAGAGCCGGAAGTGCAATCACGAAGACGAACTTGGAAATTCCGTCGTTCGCGGCTGCGCTGACATAGTCGAATCGTACGGCCAGATAGCCGATGGCGACAATCACCGCCAGGGGCAAGATATTTAATAAAATGGCTTCCATAAGGGGTCTCCAGGTACGGTTTGTTGGGACCAGCAGGTCCTCATTATGACGGGCGCCGCACCCACCCCAGGCGCATCGCGTAACAATCGCCGCGAGAAATTAAAGTAAGGTTAAATTATTGCGCGGAATTATTGGCGTTACGGTCGAAGAATCAGCGAATCGCCGCGAACCTCGAAGCCCGATAACCGGTCCAGGAAGCTCATCCCCAGCAGGGAGTCCGACATTGCCGCATCGTTGACGGAGGCGGCGACGCCGCCAAAGCGAATGGTGCCCGCGGCGATAGAGCGAAGCATGACGGGAGCGCCCCAGCCAACGCCGTTGGCGGTCTGGTATTGCTTGTTGAACACCAGCTCGTTTCGGTCAAAGCCGACTCGTCTGGCATCACCCGGGCTCAGCACGATGTCGCTCGCCCCTGTGTCCACCAGGAACCGGACCTGCTGCCCGTTTACTATTGCGTCTATGTAGAAATGCCCGTCCGCGCCCCGGCGGTACAGCATTTCGCCGCCATTGGTCTCATTGCCCCGGGCCGGTTCAAGTTCGCCGGCGATTCGCAGGCCCAAGACTTCCAGCTCGTAGCGGAATCCGTAAAGGGCAACCAGCCCCGCCAGGATGGCAATCCAGATCGCGATGTCCCGCACCGCCTTTTTCACGTTCAGTGTTCGGCTGCCCAGGATACCGCTGGCAACCACCAGCAGGATCGCGCCGTAGCGCGTGATGTCGATCATTGCCTCGCGTGAGTCGAGCGCGCCTGGATGGCGGCTTGTGAGCCAGATAACCAGGCCGGTCAACCCGACCGCGACGGCCAGAAACCAGACCCAGCGATTCGGGCCGCCGCCTTGCGGCGCGCTTGGTGGTGTTTGCACCATTTTTTTTGCAACCCCTTACCTTACGTAACCTCAGGCGGCGGTGCCGCCCACGGTCAGCCCGTCAATACGGAGGGTTGGCTGCCCCACGCCTACCGGCACGCCCTGACCGTCCTTGCCGCAGGTGCCGATACCCGGGTCCATTTCCATGTTGTTGCCGATCATCGAAACCCGGGTCAGTACGTCCGGCCCGTTGCCAATCAGGGTTGCGCCCTTGACCGGCGCCCCAAGCTTGCCCTTTTCGATCATGTAAGCCTCGGTGCAGGAGAACACGAACTTACCGCTGGTAATATCCACCTGCCCGCCGCCGAAATTGACGGCGTAAATGCCCTTGTCCACCGAAGCGATGATTTCCTCATGCTCGCGGTCGCCGGCCAGCATGCAGGTGTTGGTCATGCGGGGCATGGGCGCGTGGGCATAGGACTGCCTGCGCCCGTTACCCGTGGGTTTTACATTCATCAGGCGCGCGTTCTGGCGATCCTGCATATAGCCAACCAGTTTTCCGTTCTCGATCAGCGTGGTGCAGCTGGTGGGCGTGCCTTCGTCATCGATCGACAGCGAGCCGCGCCTGTCGGCGATGGTTCCGTCATCGACCACGGTAACGCCTTCGGCGGCAACCTTGTATCCCATGAGGCCAGAGAACGCGGAGGTTTTCTTGCGGTTGAAATCGCCTTCCAGCCCGTGGCCAATAGCCTCGTGCAACAGGATTCCCGGCCAGCCCGGACCCAACACCACATCCATTTCGCCGGCGGGTGCCGGGATCGAGTCCAGATTGACCAGCGCCTGGCGTAGCGCCTCGTCGACCTGATATTGCCAGGCATCCGGCGTGACGAAGGTGGCGAATCCGACGCGCCCTCCGGCGCCGTAGCTGCCGCTTTCCATGCGGTCGCCCTTGCCGACGACCACCGATACGTTCAGCCGCACCAGCGGTCGGATATCGGCGGCGCGTTTGCCGTCGCCGCGAATGATCTGCACCGCCTGCCATTCGCCGGCAATTGATGCGCTGACCTGCTTGACCAGGGGGTCTTTCCCGCGGGCATAGGCGTCAATGTCGCTCAACAGTTTCACCTTGTCCTCGAAACTGAAGGCGCCCAATGGGTTTTCATCGGTATAAAGGGCCTGGTTGGTGCCGGCCGGTGGTTCGGCCATTGTGCCGCCCTTGCCGGTTCGAACGGCCTGAACCGTTTCGGCGGCTCGTTTCAAGGCTTCTTCGCTCAAGTCGCTGGCATGGGAATAGCCGGTGGCTTCGCCCGATATCGCCCGCAGCCCGAAGCCCTGGGATGTATCGAAACTGGCGCTGCGGATGTGGCCATCATCCAGCGAAATGCCCTCTGACTGGCAATATTCCAGATAGAGCTCGCCGTCGTCGAACCCCTTCAACGCGGTGGCCACCAGCTTTTCTGTTTTTTCCCGGTCAAGTCCGGTGCGCTTGAAGAAGAGATCGTCGGTCTTGCTCAGGTTGCTCATGGATACTCTCTTGTTTCCGGTGCGTCGACGGTGATGGCGGCGTTGTTTGCGATACGCCGAATCCCTCGCCGCGATTATCCCGCCAGCCTGTCATCAGGCTGAAATATTTATGCTCTACGGTTCGCCTGTTAAACGATATAGCGCATAATGACGGTTGGTATATCGTAATTGCGCGGAAATTCACAGGCCGGCGCGTGTTCGGCCATGTAAAGGCTACGTGGAATATGCCCAAATTCAAGGAACATGATCTGCGTTCTTCGCTGGTCAATGAAGTTCATGCCCGTCCTTTTGAACAATTGCGTCCTCCCGTGCGCGCGTCCCATATCGCCATGCTGCATACGGAAGCAGACGCCATGCGCGATCGGCGGCATGTGGCGGCGCTGTGTGAAAGTCATGGTTTACCGGTTCCAAATGAAGGGGCCACCCATCATAGCGCCGACTTTGGGGCTTTCCGTCTGAAGTGGGAACGGCATAGCGAGTTCGCCACCTATACCTTCTTTCGCGGCGGCGAATTCACCGACCCCTTCGCCAGGCCGGCGATCAATCGCGTTTCCGAGGAGTGGCTTGCGGATCTTCCGGGAGAATTGCTGGTTGCCGTGAATGTTGCCGTGGAACATCGCGATGCGCCTGAACGAAGCATAGCCGATCTTGGTGAGTTTTTGGCATCCGATAGCCTGGCGGGCAGCCGGATGGCTGGCGGCAACGCCGTGGCTTGGACCGATTTTCGTCTGCATGAGGATGGGTTCGGCCGTATCATTGTGCGCGATGTGGGGCTGGGGTCACGCCAGGCCGGTCGTCTGGTGCAGCGTTTGCTGGAAATCGAGACCTATCGGATCATGGCGCTGCGTACCTTGCCCCTGGCCCGTGAGGCGGGAGAGGAAATCACCGATGCGGCAGGAAAGCTGAACGAAATAACCGAGCGGATGCCGGAAATAGAAGGGTTGGAGGACGAGAAGGTGTTGTTGGAC
>JAOUMF010000437.1 GCA_029881615.1 Alphaproteobacteria bacterium
GCCGCAAACACCATGCGGATCGTGGTCTTCCTCAGCGACGGATATATCGGTAACGAGGCCGACGTCCTGCAGCTGATTTCCACCGCGATCGGCGAGGCCAGGATCTATGCCTTCGGCGTCGGTACCAGCGTCAACCGTTATCTCCTGGCCGAGATGGCGCGAAAAGGGCGGGGCTTCGCCCGATTCGTCGACCCGACCGAGGACGGTCATGTCAGCGCGATCGCCATGGCCGGCAAGCTGGAAACGCCCGTGCTGACCGATGTCGAAATCGACTGGGGAAAGCTCGATGCTACGGAACTCGCCCCCGCCGTGATCCCGGATCTTTTCGCGGGCGATTCGATCCGTGTGCAGGGTCGGTTTTCCGAAACCGGCCGCCATACCGTGACGGTACACGGCCTCGTCAATGGCCGCCGGGCTGAACTGCCGCTTACGGTCGACCTGCCGGCCGCGGAGGAGACGCCCGAAAGCGCCAGTATTCCGCTGATCTGGGCGCGCAGCCGGATCGCCGAACAAATGCGCTTGATGACGACTCAGCTGCATCTGCGGCAGCCCCCGCGCAGCAACGCCGAGATCGAGAGCGACGTAACCGATCTCGGGCTGAGTTTCTCGCTGGCGACAAAGTGGACTTCCTTCGTCGCGGTGTCGAAGAAGGTCGTCAATACCGAACCCGCGCTGGCTCAGTCCGCCAATGTCCCGCTTCATATGGTGGAGGGCGTTACCGAAAAGGCCTACGGCACGCAACAGGCCGCCTTGCCGACCCAGTCGGCCGGCAATTTCAGCGGCAGTTCGGCTCCGGAACCCGGTGTTATCGGCGGTCTCGCGGTGCTGACCCTCGCGGGACTGTTCGCCGCACGCCGGCGCCGGCGGTCTTGAGGCGATGGCGCGCCGGAGCAGGGACCAGCTCCCCGGCGCGCCACCTTCCGGGTTCATTCGGGCCTTCCGAAATTCCGAGAGCAACTGGAGAAAATTCATGATGCAGGCTGTCCACGCCGTGCGCGCTTACCCGCGTCTGCCACATAAGGTCGGGGTCGCAGCGGTTCTGATAATCGCCGCCGATTTCCTGTTCTATGATCGAATCCCCGGCATTTCCGTGGCGTTTTTCATGCTCCTGCTGACCGGCGGAGTCTGGTACGCCAACCGCCTGCAACTCGGCGACCCCGCCACTCGATCCGCATTGATGTTGACCCTGGCGGGCTGTCTTGCCCTGGTCGAGAATGTAAGCTGGCTATCCGGCGCATTCGCCCTGGCGGGACTGGCCTCCCTGGCCACGTCGCATCGCGCGTGTTGGCACCGCGACAATGTCCCTTGGCTGCAGATGCTATTCCGATTCGTCAAGCGGGGCCTGCTCCAGCCGTTCAGGGACAGCCGGATTTACCGCAAGGCCTTGAAGAAAAACCGCGGCGCCCCAATCCGCAAACAACAACTTATCGCCTGGGTGCTGCCGGTGGGCGCGTCGCTGGTCTTCGCCGCCCTGTTCGCCGATGCCAACCCGATCGTAGCCGACTGGCTGGCGGCGATCGGCGATATCGATCTGCCGGAACCGGGGCGTGTGTTCTTCTGGTTCATCGTGGCCTTCATTTGCTGGCCGTTCATCAGGCCGCGACTGGCCCGGTTCGGCCGGATGTCGCCGACATTCAATCCGAATCTCGTGCCGGCCGCCGCATCGATGATCGACATACTGTTCTCGGCTAACGCCATCCTGCGGTCGCTGATCGCCTTCAACGCCATGTTCGCCGTGCAGACCGTTCTCGACGCCACATATCTGTGGGGCGGTCAGGCCTTGCCCCACGGCATGACCTATGCGCAATACGCCCATCGCGGCGCCTATCCCCTGGTGGCGGTGGCATTGCTGGCCGCCGCCTTTGTGCTTGTCGCGATGCGTCCGGGGAGCGAAAGCGCGCGGGTGCCATTCATCAGGCTTCTGGTCTATGCCTGGGTCGCGCAGACCGTCGTCCTTGTCGGCGCCAGCATATGGCGCACCGGCCTATACGTGTCGGTCTATTCCCTGACCTACCTGCGCGTGGCCGCCTTCGTATGGATGGCGCTGGTGGCGATCGGTCTGGTCTCGATCGTCCTGCGGCTGGCGTGGGGCAAATCCGGCGCCTGGCTGATCAAGGTGAACATGCTGACAGCGATGGCCGTTCTTTACATCTTCTGCTTCATCGATGTCGGCGGCGCCATCGCGCGCTATAACCTCGAACACAGCCGTGCGGCGACAACGCCGGAACATTCCATCGATCTCGACTATATTGAGGAGATCGGGCCGGCAGCCCTGCCCGCGCTGAACCGGTATCTGGAGGCCAGCGACCTCATCCGGCAACCGGTGCATCTGATGTTTGTCCGCTCGTTAAGAAATCGGCTGGAGGCCAAACTCGCCGAACGGCATCGCGACTGGCGCGCCTATACCTTCAGGAGCTACCGGCTGGCTTTGGAGGTCGCAAATTCGCGCACCGAAATATATGATAACCCTCCGGTGGATGGCGGATGGTCGGTCGAATGATCCCGATGCCATATGCCGGGCAGTCGCTTGTGACAGGAAACTGGATGGCCGGACATATTCTGATTGTCGACGACGATTCGCATATCCGCGAAGTCATTTCGTTCGCGCTGGAAAAGGCGGGCATGAAGACTCACGCCGCGCGCAACGGCGCCGAGGCCCTGCAATCCTTTGACGCGATCGGCGCCGACCTGATCGTGCTGGATATCAACATGCCCGAAATGGACGGCCTGGATGTCTGCCGTGAATTGCGCAAGACCAGTGATGTGCCGATCCTGTTCCTGTCATCGCGCGACGACGAGATCGACCGCATATTGGGACTGGAGATTGGCGGCGACGATTATGTCACCAAGCCGTTCAGCCCGCGTGAACTGGTCGCGCGGGTGAACGTCATCCTCAAGCGCGCGCGAAACAATACGCCCGAAGAGAATGACGCCGCGCCGTTGCGCTGCGGGCGCCTGACGCTGGACCCCGTGGCCCACCAGGTCAGCTGGGACGAGACGCCCGTCCCGCTCACCGCCACCGAATTTGCCATCCTGCGCGGGTTCCTGCGTCAGCCCGGACGGGTCTTCGACCGGGATGTCGTGATCTCGAACGCCTATGGCGTCAATATCCATGTCAGCGACCGGACGATCGACAGCCATATCCGGCATATTCGCGCCAAGTTCCGCGATCTGGGC
>JAOUMF010000438.1 GCA_029881615.1 Alphaproteobacteria bacterium
GCATTGTTCAACACCGCCATCCCGCGCCAGTCGCTACGATGCAAGGGTTCTTCCATCCAGTAAACGCCCAGCCGGTCCAACTCACGCGCGACCACGAGGGCCTGATGATAATTCCAGGCCGGTTCAGTATCCCATGGCATGCGCCAACCCTGGTTGCAGTCCACGAGCAATTCGATCTTGTCACCTACGGCGCGGCGCAGCGCCTCGAGAGCCCGGACATCGTCGCGCCAATCGGGCCGGTGAAAGCGAATTTTGACCGCCGGAAATCCCTTGTCACGCAGCGCGCAGACTTTCTCGACCATCTCGCTGCTATCGCGCATCACGCCCATCGACGCATAACAGGGCACCTGCCCCGACGAACCGCCAAGCATGCGCCAAACCGGTTGCCCCTTGATCTTGCCTGCCAGATCCCACAGCGCCAACTCCAGCGCCCAGGGTCGTCCGCCATGAAAATCGATATTGGTCAGCACCGCGTGATGACGGTCTAGATCGAGCGGGTCCGCGCCGATAAAAAGGTCGTTATAATCCTCGAATCCCTCCATGCCCGATCCGGATCCGATGCCAACGGCGCCGTCACCGGTCGTCACCTTTACGATAACGGCATCGAAATGCGCGCGGGGACGACTGTCCCAAGCCGGAGGAAATGCGGGATTAAGGGGTAAGCGATAACGCTCGATCGCAATGTTTTCTATCTTGCTGGAACCTGGCGGCGCCGCCACAATCCGGCGCGTTGCTGCAACTTCAGGCTCTTTCTCGATGACTGTCATGTTTCGGGAATCCTGCGGTCTTTGATAGCCTATACCATAGATGACATTTGCATCAAATAAAGGTCAAATTATGATGACTCGCGACGATGTGGAGGTTTTTGAAACAACAACCGTCTGGAAGGGATTCTTCCGGATAGACAAAATCCGCTTGCGTCACCGGCTGTTTTCCGGCGGTTGGGGACAACCGGTCATCCGTGAAATATTCGAACGCGGCCATGCCGCCGCATTGCTGCCATACGACCCTGAACGCGACGAGGTCGTCCTGATAGAGCAATTCAGGGCAGCGGCCATGACCGGGGGCGCGCAGCCCTGGCAAATCGAAATCGTCGCCGGAATCATCGAAGACGGCGAAACAGCGGAAGATGTCGCCCGCCGCGAAGTGATAGAGGAAGCAGGCTGCACGGTCGGCGACATCATTCCCGCGCTGGACGTCTTCACCAGCCCTGGCGGGTCGTCGGAACGTATCGCCATTTTCCTGGGCCGCGTAAACACTCAGGGTGTCGGTGGCATCCATGGCCTGCCAGAAGAAGGAGAGGACATCCGCGTCTTCACGGAAACGCTGGATGCGGCACTGGCGCGCATCGCCAATGGTGGCATTACAAACCTGATCACGGTTGCCGCCCTGCAATGGCTGGCGCTGAACCGCGAAGATATTCGACGGCGCTGGCTGTGTGGGGATGCTTGATTCACAGTTGAGCCAACGCTAGTTTGCCAGCGTCGATCAGGTTCACTTTCACAGCATAGAGATATCATGGATATACGCGAAGGATTCACCGATGCGGTCGGCAATACGCCGCTGATCAAACTCCGCAAGGCATCGGAACTGACCGGCTGCACCATTCTGGGGAAGGCAGAGTTCATGAATCCCGGCGGTTCCGTGAAGGACCGCGCGGCCCTGGCAATCATCGAGGACGCGGAACGCAAGGGCACGCTGCGACCCGGCGGCGTCATCGTCGAGGGCACGGCAGGCAATACCGGTATCGGCCTGGCCCACGTGGCCGCCGCACGGGGCTATCGCACCATCATCGTGATTCCGGAAACCCAGAGCCAGGAGAAGAAGGACATGATCCGCCTGGCCGGGGCGGAACTGCGGGAAGTGCCCGCGGTCCCCTACAAGGATCCGAACAACTATGTGAAATTTTCCGGCCGCCTGGCCGAGGAAATCGCCGCGAAGGAACCCAACGGCGCGATCTGGGCCAACCAGTTCGACAATGTGGCCAACCGCGATGGCCATTACAAAACCACCGGCCCGGAAATCTGGAACCAGACCGACGGCAAGGTGGACGGCTTCATCTGCGCGGTCGGCAGCGGCGGTACGCTGGGCGGGGTCTCCATGGCGCTGAAGGAGCGTAACAAGGACGTGGTGATAGGGCTGGCCGACCCGATGGGCGCCGCCCTTTATAACTACTACGCCCATGGGGAGTTGAAGTCAGAAGGCACGTCGATCACCGAAGGTATCGGCCAGGGCCGCATCACCGCGAACCTGGAAGGCGTCGCGGTGGATGTTCCCTTCCAGGTTCCAGACGATGAGGCCCTGCCGGTGTTGTTCGACCTGGCCATGCAGGAAGGGCTGGTCCTGGGCGGCTCCAGCGGCGTCAATGTCGCCGGCGCCATCAAACTGGCGAAACATATGGGGCCCGGCCATACCATCGTCACCCTGCTCTGCGATTCCGGTCAGCGCTATATGTCCAAGCTCTATAACCCGGCCTTCCTGCGCGAAAAGGGCCTGCCCACCCCATCCTGGCTGGAGTGACAGCAATGACCGAGGAACTGTTCCGCGAAGATTCCTACCTGAAGGAATGCGAGGCGACCGTTACTGCCGCCGCGCCCGGCAAGGTGATTTTGGACCGTACCGTCTTCTATCCCGCCGGCGGCGGGCAGCCCGGCGATACCGGCGTGCTGGTCCTGGCCGACGGATCGGAAATCGTGGTGACGGACACTGTGAAGGACGAAGGGGGCATTGCCCATCTCTGTGCTGAAGACGCCGCCCTACCCTCGCCCGGAACGAAAGTAACGGCACGGATCGATTGGGACCGGCGCTATCTGCATATGCGCATGCATAGCTGCCTGCATCTGCTGTGCGCGGTCGTGCCCTGCGGCGTCACCGGTGGGCAGATCGGCGCCGAAAAGAGCCGCCTGGACTTCGACATCGGGGAGCATACCCTCGACAAGGAACAGATCACCGCCGAACTGAACCGGCTGATCGAGGAAGACCTGCCGCTGTCGCATCGCTGGATCAGCGACGGGGAACTGGACGCCAATCCCGACCTGGTGCGCACCATGTCCGTGCAGCCGCCGCGCGGCGGCGGTCGCATCCGGCTGATCGACGTCGAGGGAACCGACCTGCAGCCCTGCGGCGGCACCCATGTGGCGCGCACCGGCGAGATCGGCAAGGTCACGGTGGGGAA
>JAOUMF010000439.1 GCA_029881615.1 Alphaproteobacteria bacterium
ACGGCCACCGTGCCTTTCGTCCAGCGGAAGCGGCAGGTGTTTTCATCGGCGGTGATGCGGGAGAACAGATGCTCCAGCAGCGGCGCGCTCTCGGCCTCGGTCCAGCCGACAAAATGCGTCGTATGCGCCGGGCTGATATAAAGCGCCTTGCGGCCCGTGACCGGGTGAGTGCGGGCCACCGGATGCGCGGCTTGTTGCACATCCATCTCTTCGACATTATGGCCCCGCATCGAACCGTCCTTCAGGTGGTCGGCCCGCAGTTTGGCCTTGTTTTTCGCCGCCGACTGAACCGCGCACAGCGGCTCCAGCACCGCGCGCAGCCCTTCCGACAGGGTTTCCCAGGCGCGGTATCCGTTAGCCCACATGGTGTCGCCGCCATAGTCCGGCACCTCGCGCGCATAAAGCACCGACCCCAGCGACGGCGTTTCCAGATAGGGCGTGTCGGTATGCCAGATGCCGCCGAAATTGGTGGTCTGGTGTGCTTCCTTGATGACCGGGATCACCTGTGGATGTTCGGGGATCGGCGCGGCGAAGGGATAGGTTCCGACGGGCCCGAACAGCCCGGCGAAGGCTACCTGCTGGGCCGGCGTGATTTTCTGTTCGCGGAAGAACAGGACGAGATGCTCGGCGAAGGCCCGGCGAATTTCCTCCGCCGTGATCTCGTTCAGCGGCCGGGAAATATCGACACCGGAAATTTCGGCGCCCAGCGCGGGGGACAGCGGCATTACCTCTATGCGTTCATATCTCATGGCCGACAGATTAAACGAGTCCGCCATGGAAGCACAAAGGGGATTAACGACAGGACGGAAAGGCCCGCGTAATCATACGGCCATGCGGGCGCGTGCTTCGGCTTCGGCGAAGGTTCGTTTTGTGTTTTCCGGGTCCCAGGGGCGCTCGGCCAGGGTCTCGTGGTCCCATTCGCTGCGCGGTTTCGGCGGCTCGAAGAAGTCGCCGCCATAGACATGGATGGCGCGGGTCTTCTTGCCGATGGGGTTCAGCACCGAATGGATGATGTCGCGGCCCAGCGGCGTGGTGTCGCCCACCCCCATGGAATGGGCGCCCGCGGCTTCCAGCCCGGTCTCGGTGCGGCGCCAGAAGACATTGTCCTCGCGGCCCGAGAATATGCCGATCACCGCCCACATATTGTGGTTGTGGGGCAGCAGGCTCATCCAGGGCGCCCAGGTAAAATTGATCACCGTCAGGTCCGGCCCGCGATAGAGCAGGTCGATGCCGGCCTGTTCCGGTTCGCCAAGTCGGTTCGCCAGACCGGCGGGGTCCGACACCGCCTCGGCGACCAGTTCGCGCACGGCCTTGTGGCTATCGTCCGCCGCCACCGCGCGGCGGCAATCCTCGATGAAACGTTCGGTATCGAACATCGGCTCCATTCCTCTCTTTATCCCGGCCGGGATAGTAACGCATATTCCTGTGCCACCGCCACCAATCGCCGGGGGTATGCCATCGGCGCAATGAAATAATCTTGCGTATTTTCATTTGAATGAAAAAACATGCTTGATTTTTCACCGATGGCGACGGAGCATCCGGCCAGGGATGACGCGCTGTTTGGGAGGACGGTCATTGTCCATGCCGAAGGTTATGTCACGTGGCCAGAGCGAAGAGACCGCCGAGGGCATTCTCGTCGGCGCCCAGATCCGCGATCTGCGCAAGGCCAAGGGGCTGACCATCGCTGCGTTGGCGGAACGAATCGACCGCTCGGTCGGCTATGTCAGCCAGATCGAGCGCAACCTCTCGGAACTCTCCATCCCCGGCCTGAAAAGCATCGCCGAGGCGCTGGAGGTTCAGATCAGCTGGTTTTTCCATTCATCGGCCGCCGTGCCGGCCCAGGAGCGGGGCTATGTCGTGCGCAAGGAGAACCGCCGCCGGCTAAGCCTGTCGGGCATCGGCGTGGTCGAGGAACTATTGTCGCCCAGTCTGGGCGGGCAGACAGAGCTGGTATTGACCCGCATTCCGCCGCACCGCACCACCGGCGAGGAATTCGTTACCCGCAAAGCCGAGGAATCGGGGCTGGTGCTGCAGGGGCAGATGGAGCTGTGGGTCGGCGACCGCCACTTTCTGCTGAACGAAGGCGACAGCTTCTGCTTTCAGGCCGATGAATCCCACCGTATCCACAATCCCGGCGATATCGAGACCATTGTTGTCTGGGTCATCACCCCGCCGGTTTATTGAATGAAATCAGGAAACAGGAAATTATGAGCAAGGAACTCCCCAAACAGGCGCGCGTCGTAATTATTGGCGGCGGAGTCGTGGGTTGCAGCACGGCGTATCACCTGACCAAGCTGGGTTGGAAGGACGTGGTGCTGCTGGAACGCAAGCAACTGACCTGCGGCACCACCTGGCATGCCGCCGGCCTGGTCGGGCAGCTGCGCGCCACCATGAACCTGACTCGCCTGGCGCAATATACCGCTGAGCTGTACGAGACGCTTGAGGCGGAAACCGGCCAGGCCACTGGCTTCATGCAGCGCGGCAGCATCGCGCTGGCCTTGCATAACGAACGGTTCGAGGAGCTGAAACGTGGCGCCTCCATGGCCCGAACCTTCGGGCTGGAGGTGGAAACCATGGGCCCGGACGAGATCAAGCGCCTGTGGCCCCTGGTCAATACCGACGGCGTGGTCGGCGGCGTGTTCCTGCCCAAGGACGGCCAGTGTAACCCCACCGACACGACGCAAGCGTTGGCCAAGGGCGCGCGCATGGGCGGGGCGAAGATCCTCGAGGGCGTGAAGGTCACGAAGATTCTGACGAAGGATGGTCGCGCGGTCGGCGTTTCCACCGACCAGGGCGATATCGAAGCCGAATATGTCGTGAACTGCGGCGGCATGTGGGGCCGCGACCTGGGCGAATCGGTCGGGGTCAATACCCCGCTGCATGCCTGCGAACATTTCTACATCGTCACCGAGCCGATCGCAGAGCTGACCAACGATCTGCCGGTGATGCGCGTGCCCGACGAATGCGCCTATTACAAGGAAGATGCCGGCAAGCTGTTGCTGGGCGCTTTTGAGCCGGGATCGAAACCCTGGGGCATGGATGGCATCCCGGAAGATTTCTGCTTTGACGAGTTGCCGGAGGATGTGGATCACTTCGCGCCGGTCCTGGAAGCGGCGATGAATCGCCTGCCGATCCTGGAATCCTCGGGCATCCGCACCTTCTTCAACGGGCCCG
>JAOUMF010000021.1 GCA_029881615.1 Alphaproteobacteria bacterium
AGAAGGCGTGCCGGTGGGCATTTCCTCGGGTGCGGCGCTCGCCGCGGCCCTGGAGCTTGCCGAACGGCCGGATATGAAGGGCAAGCGAATTGTCGTTATCATTCCCGACTTCGCCGAGCGTTACCTTTCGACCGCGATGTTTGAGGGAATCACCGCCTGAGGGTCCGTCCCATGGAAATAACCGAAGAACGCCTGCATCGTTACGCCCGCCATATCATCATGGACGAGGTTGGCGAGGAAGGGCAGATCAAGCTGCTGCAATCGCGCGTTCTGGTCATCGGGGCCGGCGGGTTGGGCTCGCCGGTGCTGATGTATCTGGCGGCGGCCGGCGTCGGAACGCTGGGCGTGATCGATAATGACGAGGTCGATATCACCAATTTGCAGCGCCAGATCATCCATACCACTGCCGGGGTGGGTACATCCAAGGTAGACAGCGCCATAGAAACCATCGCCGCGTTGAATCCAGAGATCAAGGTCAATGGTTACAAGGACCGGCTGACGCCGGCGAACGCCCGGTCGATCATCGCCGACTACGACCTGGTGGCTGATGGCAGTGACAATTTCCCGACCCGCTACCTGGTCAACGATGCCTGCTATCTAGAGAAAAAGCCGCTGGTCACAGCCGCGATGCTGCGCTTCGAGGGGCAGGCGACGACGATCAAGGCCTATGAGGAAGACAAGCCCTGTTATCGCTGCATCTTTCCCAGCGCACCGCCGCCGGGAATTGCGCCGCGTTGCGAGGAAGCAGGCATTTTCGGCGCGCTGGCCGGCGTTGTCGGGACCATGCAGGCGACCGAAGTCCTCAAGGAACTGCTTGGGCTGGGCACGGGCCTTGCCGGGCGATTGTTGCTTTATGATGCCATGGACGTGATGCTGCGCACGGTGACCATCCCGAAAAACCCCGATTGTGCGCTCTGCGGCAGCAATCCGACGATTACGGATGTATAGGGACTTTCCCGCTTACGCGGACGATTCCCCTGGTAGCGAGCCGAAATCTCAGGCTCAAGGCCAATAGCGCGGCGCCCGCGCCCATTGCGATTGCAATCATCAGTCCCCGGACGCCCATTCCCATCGGAAAGGCTAGTATCCAGGCGGACGGGATCATCACCACGAAAAAGGACATCAGATGAATCGCCGTCGGTAGCCAGGCGTCGCCCGCGCCCCGCAACGCGAAGGTCATCACAACTTGTCCGCCATCGGCGATCAGGAACAGCGCGATGATGGTGAACAGCGCCGGCAGGATCATGCGCAGGTCGGCGGCGCTGGTATAGAATGCCGCAATCTCATTGCGGAAAACCCAAAGCAAAACACCCAGCACAATCATGACCGCTGTTGTTGCACCCAACCCGATCCACCCCGCGGTGACCATGCGGGCATGGTCGCCGGCGCCACGTGCCGCGCCGACCCTGACCGCGGTTGCCGCCCCGAAACCCAGCGCCAGCATGAAGATCAGTGCCGTAACATTCAGCGAGATCGAATAGCTGGCCAGCGCCACCGGCCCCAAAAGCCCCGCCATCAAGGTCAGGCTGTTGAAGGCGGCGGATTCGACACCCTGACTTACGCCCGCCGCGTAACCCAACCGCCACTGTTCGCCGCTGCCACGCCACCATCGGCCTTCCAGCGGCCGGCGGATGCCGAATGTCGCTTGATCCGGCATCCACCAGATATAGCCGGCCAACGCGGTGGCCATGACGCAGCGGACGATTGAGGTCGCGATAATCGCGCCCTCGGCCCCCATGGCGGGAAAGCCCCAATGGCCGAATATCAGAAGCCAGTTAAGCAGCAAGTTCAGCAAATTGCCGAACAGGATAACGGTCATGCCCGGCAAGGGCCGGGCCAGGCCTTCCATGAAATAGGTCGAGTTGGAATGAATCAGTGTCGGGGCCAGGGCCAGGCCGGCGATCGCGGTGACCGCTCCACCGCCGATTGCAATGGCGGGCGCCAGACCGATCATCAGGAAAAAAGGTTCGGTGAAGCGGCAGATAATCGTGCCGATCAGCCCGATCAGCAAGGCATAGGGCAATGAACGTCGCCAAACCGGGCCGCAATCGGCTGGCCGGCCGGCGCCGCGGGCGTGACTGGTCATCACCAGCGTTCCGGTCAACAGTCCGATACCGATCAGCAGAAGTACGATAAAGGGCGTTATGCCGATGCCGTACCAGGCGACGTCCTCGGCATTGTAATGGCCCAGCATGACAATGTCGGCCGTTGCCATTGTCAGGATGCCGGTGCGCGCAACCACCACCGGCGCCGCCAGGCGCAGCAGTTCGGAAAGATGATCGCGGAGCGTCAACTGCATTGCTCCGCCCTGTCCACCTTAGAACATTGTTTCGATAACACGGTCAGGCGGGTTGTGGCCGTCGGCGAAGGTTTTGATATTAATGATGACCTTCTCGCCCATATCGACGCGCCCCTCGACCGTGGCTGAGCCCATATGGGGCATCAGCACCACATTGTCGAGTTTCAGCAGCTTGGGGTTGACCGCGGGTTCATGCTCGAACACGTCCAGCGCCGCACCGCCGATGCCGCCGCTCTCAAGCGCCCGGGCCAACGCGCTTTCATCGATTACTTCGCCGCGGCTGGTATTGACGATATAGGCGTGCGGCCGCAGCAGTTTCAGCCGGCGCGCCGACAACAGATGAAAGGTCGCCGGTGTATGCGGGCAGTTGACCGAAACGATATCCATATGGGCCAGCATCTGATCGAGGCTGTCCCAGTAGGTGGCCTCCAGTTCCTGTTCCAGCTCTTTATGGACGCGGCGGCGATTATGGTAATGGACCGACAGACCGAAACCGCGGGCGCGTCGCGCCACCGCCGATCCGATCCGTCCCATGCCCACGATGCCCAGCCGCTTGCCCCAGATGCGGTGGCCCAGCATCGAAGTCGGGCTCCAGCCGGTCCACTCGCCTGAACGCAGCAGTCGTTCGCCTTCCGTCAATCGCCGTGGCACCGCCAGAATCAGCGCCATGGTCATGTCGGCGGTATCCTCGGTCAGAACGCCGGGCGTGTTGGTAATGGTAATTCCGCGGGCCCGCGCGGTAGCAAGGTCGATATGATCGACGCCGGTGCCGAAGGAAGCGATCAGTCGCAAATTTTCGCCCGCCTGAGACAGCACGCCGGCGTCTATGCGGTCGGTCACTGCCGGTACCAGCACATCCGCTTTTCGCACGGCATCGACCAGTTCGGCCTGGCTCATGGGTTTGTCGTCGAGGTTCAACTGTGTCTCGAACAGCTCCATCAGGCGCGTCTCGATCACGTCCGGCAGTTTTCGGGTCACGACGACCAGGGGCTTGCGCTTCATCTTCGATTTTGGCATGGACCGACCTTCGGAAGCATTTTCATTAACTCGACTTATACAATACCCGCCGGGCCTGTCCAATCCCGCCGAAGCCGCAAAATCACGAGCCGGCGGCATTCGATGCGCGGGCCGCCCATGAGAGCGGGCGGACCTGCCTTTGCCGGTCGGATTACGGGAACGTCTGCTCTCTTGATGAAAGGAGGCAAAGGGATCAACCCGATGCGGCTACTGACTATTTGTTTCGCTATCGCTGTCCGGTCTGCAAAATCGCTGCGCGGGATCGGATGGGGCTGCGCCAGTCAGCCAGCAAGAGCCCGGAATAATCCGGTATATGGTGAAAAAAGATCCGGTGTGAACGGGTTCCAACAGTGGCTCCAGGCTGGCGAGCGGCCTTTTCACGTGGACGGCCACCATGTAGTCGAACCGGTGCGGCCAGTCGGTCCAATAGGTTCGCTTCCCCTTGGCGGAGGTGACCGGCGGAAGGCCTCGTTGCTCGATCTCTGCTCCCTCTTCAATTTCCTTCAGGGTCGCCGGAGTTCCGAACGGGCTGTCGATAAGAGAATTCGCGTCGGTAGCGCTCACCAATTGTTTCGTGGCGTCGGTGAAGAGCGACGGGACAAAAGCAGATCGATCGATCACCAGCAGTGCAGTCATACCCCAATAGGCTTGCGCAAACCCATTATGCACGTCCGGCGTTTCGTCAGGAATTGGCTGCATGGGAACCACCCGGGCCCCAATGGGAATCGACAGGGCCGCGGTGCGAAATTCGGCAAATTTTTGCGCGTCGTCTCTCCAGACCTCGGCCACCGTCCATACACGGACAACAAACAGCGTAAGGAATATGGCAGCAAGGGTAATCTGCCAGCGGACTGGCGGCAATCGAAGTGTCGCGCCCGCAAGCAGGATAAATACCGCAATGGCAGGCAAGCGAATATTGGCGCCCCAAGTCTGCATCAACCATTCGGGAATAATGATGGCGAGACCGGTAATAACAATCAATGGCAGGCGAATTTCCGGGGCCAGGGTGATTCTTCGGTTGCGCAGAGCCCAATATAAAACCAGGGAGGCCAACGTGATCAGTAAAATATCGGCCGGCGTGCCGACTGAATAGACAGGCGAAAGAATGGCCCGGAACCTGCTGGGCCAACCGTTGAAGTCGGTATAGCTCGCTTCGCCTGAAAACAGTGTCGGCAGCAGCAGTAGCGCGGGGCCGATAAATTGTGCGCCGGCACCCGCGAGGTCGCCCAGGCATTTTCGCACAGGCCAGCTACCGGGCTCCAGGGCTGGCCGGATTGTATAGACCGCGATCAGGACGGCGTAGATGGCGAATGCAAACAGATGGAAAAAATAAAGAATTATGGCGACCACGCTGAACAGCGCTATGCGGGTTTGCGGTCGCCAATGGCTGGAAGCAACCCATCCGGCAAATGCCATCAGGCACAGGCCCGACGTAAACAGGAAATTCAGGAAGCCCCACATCAGGGCCATGTTATATGCCGGCAGAAAAGCGAACGCCGGCGCATAGCCGACATATCCGTGAATGGTCTTGCGTAGAATCGCCGTTCCTGCAACGGGCAGCAGAATGGCTGCGGCGACAAATATCTTCCCCGCGTCGAACAGGGAAAATATCGCGGTTAGCGGCGGTATGATGAGTTGCATCGCCAGGTTGGGGAGCGGTTTCCAGTTAAATGCGTAATGCGCCTGCAAATCTGGGTTGTTAGCGATTGTCGTCTGGATATGGATTTCCGCCAGATGGGGCGAATAGTCGGTCAACGGCGGAATATCGACAATAAATACAGGGTATACTGCGATTAAGGCCAAGAGAGCATAGAGAATGACCGGTGCCCAACGTTGCAATGACCCGATGGAGCCAGCCTGTATGCGGTTGGCATGTTGGTTCTGGCGATCAGTGCTAGACATTGAGGCTGTATCTTTTGCTCTGCTGCTTGTTATGGCGCGAAACGCCATGCGATTTTGTTTTTCCTGCTCACCGGGGAATCGAAAGCTGCGAATGAATTTACTCTTTCGCCGCCTTGTGACAGAACGTACCGCATGGCATCTTATGAATTGGTAAAGATACATCCCAGCGGGGTAGGCAACCCGTGACTGTCGCGTCATGATTTTGGATTGGGGCAGTGCTGATTCCAATACAGGGGCAGGTAATTCGTAATATGCAGCCATACCTGAACCGCAGGACTCTTCTTGTCGCCGCCGCGGCAGTTGTTGTTATAGCCATTGCCGCTACCATGCTTTATGCCACCCGCAGACCACGGGGCGACGACGAACGACCGCCTTCCCGTTTTGTTACGGTCAAGGCGGGCAAGGCCAATGTCCGGGCCGGCCCGGGCAAGCGTTACCCGGTGCGCTGGGTTTTCGTGCAGTCGGGTATCCCGGTCGAGATTATGGCGGAATATGAAAGCTGGCGGCAGATCCGCGACTGGGAAGGACAGGAAGGCTGGATTCACGCCGCCATGCTATCGCAAAAGCGTAATATCATCGTTACCGGTGAAAAACGCACGCTCTACCGCCGCGCCGACGCCACCTCGCCGCCGGTCGCCCTTCTGGAACCTGGCATCATCGCTGAAATCGAGGATTGTAACGAGGAATGGTGCAGGGTAGAGGTCCGAAATAATCGCGGCTGGCTGCGCCGCGGCGAGTTCTGGGGCATCGAACCCGGCGAAGTCGTCGAATAGAACTCCGCCGGCGCTCCCCCAAAGGGTGCGGGCTTAGCTGAAATCCTGTTCCAGCGCCTTTCGGGTATCCCCGGTTATGCGAACCATATGGCCGTAGTTCGGGTGTTTGAAACCGACAATCACCTCGGCATCGGGCTTGCGGAACTTTTCCACCTGGGCGTCGGTGAAGGGGAAATGGATGAACTGCACCGAAGATGCCTTGCCGGCGGCGTTGGTGCGGTCCAAATCTTCCTCGGACTGCCCCATGATGTCCTCACCATCGACTCGCAGAAACATGGTTTCCTCGACGCCGCCCAGGCCGCCCAGCACGCGGGCGCGGCGATCGGGATCGTCGATTTCGAACAGAACGGTGCAGACCAGCTCGCGGCCCTTGGGAACCAGCGGGTTATAGGCCGACAGCTCTTCGGCAAGCTGCTCTTCGCCGCCTTTTTCGATATAGAGCATTTCATGGACCTGCAGCCACATGCTGTCGTAATCCTCGAAATGCGCGGTGGCGTCGGGGCCAATGGCGACCCGGCGCTGTTTTTTCTTTTCGATCATCTCGCGACGGCGCTGCTTGCGGATCGCGCCATATTCGGCCATGTCCATGATGTCGTCGCGGGTGATTTCAGTTTTTACTGTCATAATATTCATTTCCAGTATTTCAGGTTCCTGATTCAATCCATCAGCCCGTAGGCGCGGGCGAACAGCATGACGGGGTGGGATGACAGTTCGATTTCCGGCTTGTCGCCGTCCAACCGGTCGATGCCCTGCATGATGTGGGTCCCGGCGAGCGGACATTCGGAAGAAACATACTTCTTTCCGCTTTTCGACACGTTGCGCGCCGTGGTTTTGCCGACCTTCAGCGCCACCTCGAAATTATTCTTCATGATGCCCCAGGATCCACCATGGCCCGAACAGCGCTCGATCACGGCGACATCGGCCTCGGGAACAAGGCGCATCATTTCCACCGCTTTGGCGCCGACATTCTGCACCCGCGCATGGCAGGCCAGATGCACCGCGACGCCACCGTCCAGCGGTTTCAGCCCGTCCGCCAGGCCCTCGGTTTTCGCAATCGCGACAATATATTCGCTGACATCGAAGGTCTTTTGCGACAATGCCTTGACGTTCTCGTCCTCGGTCGCGATCAGCGGCCACTCGAACTTCAGCATCAGGGCACAGGATGGCACCAGGGCGATCACGTCATAACCCTTGTCAATCCACGGCCGCAGTTCGGCCGCCACGCTCGCCGCATTTTTCGCCACGCGGGGAAGGTCGCCCTGTTCCAGTTGCGGCATACCGCAGCAGCCGGGATAGACAACTTCGGTCTCGACGCCGTTATGGGCCAGGACGCGGCGCGCGGCCTCGCCGATTTCGGGGTTGTTGTAATTGCCGTAGCAGGTTGCGTAGAGCACCGCTTTGCGGCCATGGGCCGGGGCGTCCGTATTGACTTGCGGCTTTTCGGCTTTGGCCCGCGCCGTTAGCGTTTTGCCGTGAAATTTCGGCAGCGCGGCCTCGCGATGAACGCCGGCGACCGCCTCCATCACCGGGCGAGTCAATTTGTTTGAGGTGCTCGAAGCCCAGTTGGCGATGCCCGACGTAACGCTGGCCAGTTTGCCGTTGCGATCGGTTTCCGTCAGTTGCTTTTCCATGAAGCCGGTCTTGCCCTTGGCATGTTCGACCGCGCGGTAGCGCAACATCAGGTGCGGAAAATCCAGATCCCATTCATGCGGCGGCACATAGGGGCATTTGGTCATGAAACAGAGGTCGCATAATGTGCAGGCATCCACTACCGGCTTGAAATCGGCGCTGGAAACGCTGTCCATTTCACCGCTTTCCGATTCGTCGATCAGATCGAACAGGCGGGGAAAGGAATCGCACAGGCTGAAGCAGCGGCGGCAGCCATGGCAGAGATCGAAAACCCGTCGCATTTCAGCGTCGAGCTTTTCTTCGTTGTAAAAATCGGGATCCTGCCAGGCAATAGGGTGGCGGATCGGCGCGCCGGAGCTGCCTTGTTCCATGGGTTATGATCCTGTTTTATCGGTCACTATTGGGAGAGCCTAGTTAATAGAAGCGGCCCCTTCCCCCCTCCGCCCCGCCGGGCGGGAACGGCGGAGGCTGATTTTTGCCCCCGCCGGTCGCCATTTTTATTCCGGGATCAGCTAAGGCTGTCCAGGGCCTTCTGGAAACGGCCGGCGTGGCTCTTTTCAGCCTTCGCCAGGGTTTCGAACCAGTCGGCGATTTCGTCGAAACCTTCCTCGCGGGCAGTCTTCGCCATGCCCGGATACATGTCGGTGTATTCGTGGGTTTCGCCCGCGATCGCGGCTTTCAGGTTGGCATCGGTTGCGCCAATCGGCTCGCCGGTGGCCGGATCGCCGGTTTCTTCGAGATATTCGAGATGGCCGTGTGCATGGCCGGTTTCGCCGTCGGCGGTCGAGCGGAACACCGTCGCGACATCGGGATAGCCCTCAATGTCGGCCTTGCCCGCGAAGTAGAGATAGCGCCGATTCGCCTGACTTTCGCCCGCAAAGGCGTCTTTCAGGTTCTGTTCGGTTTTGCTGTTCTTAAGAGACATCGAGTCCTCCTGTCATGTGGCTTGCACGGCCGATGATAGTTGGCCGCGGGGTGGAGGGGGGTATACCTGATGGCCGCATCCCCCGATGGATAGTATTAAGCAGAAAATCGGGAAGAGTGTCAATAGATTAGAATGATTTTAAAGAAGAAAATTCGCGTGGTGCGGGAAGGCGTCGACAAAAAGGTATCATTCTCGAATGCGAACGATGATGTCGACCCTTTCCACATGGGTGCCCGTGGGCGGTTCCGGCACTTTGCTGACTGAAATTGCGTCACCTGGAATATCCAGTAACCGGCCTGTATCTTCATGGAAGAAATGATGATGGTCGGTAGTGTTGGTGTCGAAATATGAACGGCCGGGTTCCACCACGACCTCACGCATCAGTCCGGCCCCGGTGAACTGATTCAGCGTATTGTATATCGTCGCCAGCGATACACGCAGATTGGCGCCGGTGGCCTCGGTATGAAGCTGTTCCGCGGTTACATGCCGGTCGTCATTCTCAAACAGCAATCGCGCAAGCCCAAGACGTTGACGCGTCGGCCTCAGCCCTGCCTTGCGCAAGATGTCATGCACTTGGCTAAATGGGCGATTTGAACTGTTCATGCGGCTCTCCAACCCAATAGATGTCACCTTGATATAGACTGAAACCTACCAATAAACAATATTATGGACAACAGTTTAGAACATAAACAATTTAAATCAATGAAATTTGCACAATCGACAATGCTACATAATATAGTAATTTTAAGGCCCTTTAATCTATGAAAACCGCTATATATAGCGGCATGACCAGTCGAAATCAGAAAAAACCCCCAAAAACTGGCGCCGCGCCGCGCCGCAAACGCTCATGGCTGATCCGGCTGATCGGTTATGGCCTGGCGCTGACGGTGTGGGGCACGGTAGGGCTGGCCGGCATCATGGCCTGGTACGCCTATGACCTGCCGGATATTGAAAATCTGGAGCGGGCTGCCGGCAAGCGGGCGCCGACCGTGACCGTCAAAGCGGCCGACGGTACGGTGCTGGCCCATTACGGGGAGCTTTACGGTGTCGCCGTGCAGTTGCACGAACTGCCCCCGCATCTGCCACATGCCGTACTGGCGGTCGAGGATCGCCGGTTTTACGACCATATGGGCGTTGACCCGATCGGCATCCTCCGCGCGGGCTGGGTCAATCTGTGGGCCGGTACGGTGCGCAGCGGCGGCAGTACGATCAGTCAACAGCTGGCGAAAAACCTGTTCCTGTCATCCGACCGCACGGTCCGCCGCAAGGTGCAGGAACTGCTGCTCGCCTTCTGGCTGGAGCAGAGGTTTGGCAAGGACCAGATTCTGACCATCTACCTCAACCGGGTCTATTTCGGGCAGGGCGCCTATGGGGTGGATGCGGCGGCGCGACGCTATTTCAACAAGCCGGCGGCGCAGGTGACCGCGTATGAGGCGGCGATGCTGGCCGGGCTGCTGAAGGCACCGTCACGCTATAATCCATTGACCAACCCAGACCTGGCGGCGGGCCGAGCGACACAAGTGCTGCAAAGCATGGTCGAAGCCGGCTGGCTTAGCAAGGATCAGGCGGCGGCGGCGAAGTCGGGCCGCGCGGTCATGCATAGCGACCGCCTGGGGGGGCAGTCACGGCATTTCGCCGACTGGGTGCTGGACCGCGCCCAGGATTATATCAGCCATGATGGCGGCGATCTGATTATCCACACTACCCTTGATCCGCGCCTGCAACGGTTGGCCGAAAGCGCGGTGGCGAAGAATCTTGTCGCGAGCAAGAAGCGCAAGGCGAGCCAGGCCGCGATGGTGGCGATGCGACCCGACGGCGCAATCGTCGCCATGGTTGGCGGGGCCAGCTATGGCGCCAGTCAGTTCAACCGGGCCACCCAGGCGCTACGCCAGCCCGGTTCGTCCTTCAAGCTGTTCGTCTATCTGACCGCCTTCGAATCGGGCTTTCGGCCGGGTGACGAGGTCGAGGACGCGCCGATAACCATCGACGGCTGGAGCCCACGTAACTACGGGGGTAAATATCGCGGCACCGTTTCGATTCGCGAATCCGTGGCGCGCTCGTTGAATTCGGTGGCGGCCTCCATCGCCGAGAGGGTGGGCCGCACAAAAGTAACAGCCACCGCCCGGCGGTTAGGCATTACCTCGCCGATCGGCACGGATCCGGCATTGGCGCTGGGGGCTTACGAGGTGACGCTGCTGGAAATGACCTCGGCCTATGCGGTGATGGCCAATGGCGGAATCGGCGTCTGGCCCCATGGCATTACGGAAGTCTCGGATGGCGAGGGAAATATTCTGTTCCGGCGCAGCGGCGGCGGACCGGGCCGCGTCGTGGAGCCTGAACATGTGGCGGCCGTCAATGACGTGCTGACCGCGGCCATTACCTGGGGCACCGGCAAGCAGGCGAAACTGGACCGCCCCTCCGCCGGCAAGACGGGAACGAGCCAGGACAGCCGCGACGCCTGGTTCATCGGCTATACCGCCGACCTGATTACGGGAGTCTGGTTCGGGAACGACAATAATTCGGCGATGGATGATGTTGGCGGCGGCTCATTCCCCGCCCGAACCTGGCGTGCCTTCATGAAACCGGCGCATGAGGGCGTGGCGCCGAAACCCTTACCCGGCGTGGCGGCACCGCTTTCGAATTAGTGCGATTCGGCGGCCTCTCCGCCACGCACCATCATCCAGTATGCCGCCAGCGCGCCGGTTCCCATGATCGCGATTGTCACCGCCATCGGCCGGGCGGTACCGTCGAAGGCGGCGCCGACGCCGATGCCCACGGCTGCGGCGAAAATCATCTGGATAAAGCCAAGCAGGGCCGACGACGCGCCGGCCATGGTCGGGAACGGGCCGATCGCGCCGGCCATGGAATTGGGCATCACCAGCCCGACACCCGCGCAGAACAGCATCATCGGGCCCAGCACCGCCCATATGGTTTGAACGCCACCGAGAGCCAGCAGCGCCATGACAAGCCCGCTCAGCGCGCAGATTACCGCGCCGCTCACGACCATCCGCTCGATTCCCATCCGCATCACCACGCGGGCGGAAAACATCGTCCCGGCGATATAGCCGGTCACCGCTGCGGCGAAGCAGGCCCCGAACAGATGCGGCGGCAGGCCCAGCACCTCGATGAACACGAAGGACGAGCCGGAAATAAAGGCGAACAGCCCGGCATAGGTGGCGCTGTTGCACAGCACATAACCCAGCCAGACACGGTTATTCAGGAACGCGCGGTAGTTCCGTATCATCCGTGCCGGGCTAGTGGCCTCGCCGCGATGCGCGTTGGTTTCGCCCAGCGCCGTCAGAACGCCGAACAGGATCACCGCGCCGTAGAGGGTCAGGACCAGGAAGTTCACCTGCCAGCCAAACCAGACTGTCAGGTAACCGGCGATAATGGGGCCGACCAGCGGGGCCAGCG
>JAOUMF010000440.1 GCA_029881615.1 Alphaproteobacteria bacterium
GATTGTTGGCGTCTGGCTTGTAGTGTGGTTCAGCGCGGGCGACCAACATATTTTAGTCGATACGGTTCCTGTTGATGCGCGAGATAACGCCCTGGAATCCGATCACCAGTTCTATGCAACGCATAGGGCTGGTACGGCGGAATGTCGGGCGTTTCTTGCAGACGCTTCGCGCTGGTCGGCAGCGCGACGGTGCGTTGATGCGCGGCATTGTCGAGAGCAGTTCCGAGGCGATCTTGACGATTTCGGACGATTTCGTCGTGGAGATGGCCAACCCGGCAGCCGAGGCCATTTTCGACGCGGGCGACGATGACCTGGTAGGCCGCCCCCTGAAACAGCTTTTCCCGTTTTTTCAATCGCCCGGAAGCCTGGAACGTTATCTTGGTCAGGGCTACCGGACGGTGGAGATGGAGGGGCGACGCCTGGATGGTTCGGGATTTCCGTTGGAGGCTACCTTCGACACGATGACGATCGAAGGCGCTTGCCATTATGTGGTGGTCGCGCGCGACGTTACGGAACGCCATGCGCAGCAGAAGCTGATGGAATATCTTGCGCTCCACGATAATTTGACCGGCTTGCCGAATCGGGCTCTGCTGATGGACAGGCTGGAGCACGCGATAACGGCGTCGCGACGGGCTAATCAGCCGTTGGCGCTGCTGCTTCTCGATCTGGACAGATTCAAGGAAATCAACGATACGCTGGGGCATTCGGTGGGCGATTCCCTGTTGGCGGAAGTCGGCACGATTCTTTCCGAACCGTTGCGCGCATCCGATACCGTCGCGCGTCTGGGCGGCGACGAGTTTGCCATATTGCTGCCTTCGGTTTCCGGCCTGACACAGGCGCGCGATATCGCCGACCGCGTCGCCGACGAACTGGCGCGTCCGTTTCCGGTTGAAGGCATAACCGTCGAGGTGGGGGTCAGTATTGGTCTGGCGCTTTATCCGGATCACGGGGGGGATGCCAGCGAACTGATGCGCGGGGCCGACGTTGCCATGTATGTCGCCAAGCGCAACCACATGACCGTCTCGGTTTATGATGAAGGAAAGGACCATCACAGCGTTCGGAACCTGTCGTTGAGCGGGGAGTTACGTCAGGCGATGGACGCGGATGAACTGGCCCTGTTCTACCAGCCACAGGTCGATGTTGCCACGGGCAAACTGGTTGGCGCCGAGGCATTGCTGCGATGGGATCATCCGCGCCATGGGCTGGTATCGCCGGAGGAGTTCGTGCAGTTGGCTGAACAGACCGGACTGATCAGGCCGCTGACATGCTGGGTGATAGAAAAGTCGCTGAAGCAGTTAACCTCGTGGCAGGAAAGGGGCATGGATATCGGGTTGTCGATTAATCTGTCGCCCCGGAATCTGCATGAAGACGGATTGGCCGAATCCATAAGCGAGAAGATGGGCAAGCGAGAATTGCGGCCTGAATTGCTGACATTGGAGCTTACCGAAAACGCAATCATGACCGATCCGGAGCGAGCCCTTACGGCCATTCGGAAATTGAAGGAGTGCGGCGTCAGGCTGGCGATCGACGATTTCGGGACCGGTTATTCCTCGCTCGCTTATCTGAAGGCTCTTCCGGTGGATGAGCTAAAGATCGACAAGTCTTTCGTCATGCATATGGGGGACGATTCGAACGATGAGGTTATTGTGCGTTCAACGATCGACCTTGCGCATAATCTGGGGTTGAGCGTTGTCGCCGAAGGCGTCGAAAGCGAGCTGCATCTTCAGACCTTGCGCGGATTGGGATGCGACATCGGGCAGGGTTTCCATATCGGTCGGCCGTTGCGTATCGAGGAATTTCATCAGTGGGCGAAAAACTTCAAAACGATCTCGTCCGGGGCAGGCGGCATCGTGCATATCCACCCGGGCGCGCGCAGCCGGGGCAGGGCAAAGGGAATCCCCAAATAAACCTGGAAGAGGGGCTTCTTAGAGAATCTCGATAATTGCGTCGATTTCGACAGAAGCATTCATTGGCAGCGACGGGACACCGACCGCGAAGCGTGCATGCTTTCCCTTGTCGCCGAAAAGTTCGACCATCAGGTTGGATGCGCCGTTAATGACCTCGGGATGTTCGGTGAAATCGGCGGTACTGTTGACGAAGCCGCCCAGCTTGGCGATGCCGACCACCCGATCGAGGTTTCCATCCAGCGCCGCCTTGGCTTGTGCCAGAATATTCAGGGCGCATTGGCGTGCCGCCATTTGTGCTTCCTGGATGAAAATATCCGCCCCGACCTGGCCCACGAACATCAGCTTGCCGTTATGCATCGGCACCTGACCCGATACATACAGCAAGCTACCCGCGATCACGCAGGGGACGTAATTGGCGACCGGAATGGCCGGTTTGGGCAATTCGATGCCCAGATCCTTCATTGCTCTTTCAATTTCACCGGCCATTATGCCAACCTCTCGATAATTCCATTCAGTCCTGTAATCGACACCGCGGAGCGCGGCGAATTACGTGATCTCGAAAACCGCGTCTACCTCGACCGAGATATCGCCCGGCAGGGAACTGCAGCCGACGGCTATGCGGGCATGTCGGCCTGCTTCGCCGAAAACCTCGGCCATCAGGTCGGACGCGCCATTTATGACCTGGGGATGTTCCTTGAAATCTTCCATTGAATTGACAAAACCGCCGAGCTTCACAAGCCTCAGGATACGATCAAGATCGCCGTCCAGGGCTTGCTTGGCGACCGAGATGACATTCAATGCGCATTGCCGCGCGGCCATCTGGGCTTCCGGGACGAACAATGCCGAACCCACCTTGCCCCTGAACATCACCTTACCATGATGTTTCGGTCCCTGGCCCGATACGAACAGGAAGTTGCTTGCGATTACCGCTGGCAGATAAGTGCCCAAAGGCTGTCCCGGCTCCGGGAGTTCGATGCCCTTTTCCAGCAATATCTTTTCTATCCGGCCTGCCATATTCGATATTCTCCCGCTCGGTGCCTGCGGCGCAACATAGCACCAGACTCTCACAGTATGAATGAAGCTTAGTCGATTCCAGACAAAAAAATTCGGAGGGCGTGCCCATACCCTCCGAGTTTACAGGGAGCGCTAAACTCCTTCGCGGCGACTTTACTGCCCGGGGCCGCCGCATCCCTTGTGTTCTGCTATGAGCAACCGCTTGTGGACCCGCAGGTTACGCACTTCATGCGTACCGTTG
>JAOUMF010000442.1 GCA_029881615.1 Alphaproteobacteria bacterium
ACTGGGCCCTTACCCTGACCCTGCTGCCGCTGCCGCTGCTGGTGCTGTTCTTCATCTGGTTTGCCCACCGGCCAGACATCATGGTGACCGACAGCCGGCTGCTGCGCAGCACCGGGCTGTTTCGCGGCAAGGCGGCCGCGATTCCGCGCGAGGATATTGCGGAAATCCGGTTCCAGGGCTGGAACACCGGCATTCTGGCCCGCGCGCCAGGGTTGATGCGCATAACCCAGCCCAATGGCATGGCGGTGGCCGATATCCGCATCTGGTTTCCGATCACCGGGCTGGGCTGGTGGCGCCGGCGCAAGGACCACGGGCGCAGCGAACGCAAGGCATTTGCCACGGTTCTGGGACTGACGCCCATGCTGTGGCGCCCGCCCAGCCTGCCAGAGAAAGCAGCGCTGCTGGACGCCGTTGATTTCCTTGCGGGCCTGGCGGCAGTCATCCTTTGGGCGGCGGGTTGCTGGGCCGCGCTGTCGATCTGGGCGGCGTGGATCGGCGCCGCGGACCCCGTGCGCGATCCCGCGTCCTGGGCCATCCCCCCCGCCATATTGGCGGCATTCTGGCTGATGAGCACCGCGCGACGCTACCTGGTGATGATGCTGGCGCCGGGGCTGGCGCCCGCCGACATGGCGCGGTTGTGGCTCTGCGCGGCCTACCGCCCGGACTGGCGCGGCGAACATCGCGAATCGGTTACCGCCTCGCGGACCCGCCGCCTGGCGCGGTACGAGCGTCTGCTGTCGCAACGCTATGGGGAACCCCTGAGCTGTGCCGGCATCGACGGGCCGGAAATCTGCAACGGCGGCTGGATCAAACAATCCTGAAACGAAAATAACTTTACGCGAACATAGCCCTCTGATAGCAACTGACCATAACAACCACTGGTTTAAAAAACCCGAAAAATGGGAAGGTCTGCATATCATGAAGCTTATTTTCGGGGCGCCTGTTGCGCTGTTCGCGCCCTATGTGGGGTACATGCTGGTCTGGATCGTCGCCTGGGTTTACAACGCCGCGCCAAGCATCGCCCTGCAATACTGGCCGCCGGGCCTGTTTTGTGTCGCAAATTCCAAATTCAGTCTGTTTTGCGGCCGATCACCCACCGATCTGAACTGGTTTATATTGATCGGCTTTTTTACCTGTTGCCTCGTCGGCTGGGAGGCGGTACGCATCCTGCTACCGGGCGTCAATGACCCGAAGCAGAATGTCCAACGCAAGTCGTCGCTGACACCTATCATAAAGAGCCTGGCCTGGAGCATCGTTATCTTGCCGACCCTGATCATCGCGCCCCATATATTCAACACGCTGGACTCGATACCCGCGCCCTGGGGCGAATATGGCTGGGGCACGGCGGCGTTTATCGATTTCGTTCGCATGTGGACCGCCGGGGCGATGACGATGTTTCTGTATGGCATCCTGCGTCTGGCGGCGTTGCGCGACTGATGACACTGTCTCCCCGCACCGTTTTCCTGCTGGCGCCAATTCTCGGCGAGGTGATGATTCAGGCTGTCACCTGGGGACGAGCACTCGGCACCGAAAAATTCGAGGAAGGCCTGGCCGGCGTCCAGATGATGTTATCGACCCTGCCGCTGCATAGCGGGGGCGAGCATCCATGGATTCTGCTCACATTTCCGATTTTCTGCATATTTTCCTGGGAACTGCTGGAATTCATCCGTGACCGCGAACCCTTGACGCGATTGTCTGGCGGGAGAGTTTCCCTGCCCCTGGTCGCGACCGGCGGCGTTCGCCGCCTGTCTGGTTTCCTGGCGGGCTTTCTGGGGATGCTGGTGGTCAATTTCGCGCTGGGAATGGCCACGATAGTACTGGTTGGCGCGATCGGGATCGCGATGGCGCCCGGAGGGGCCGGCGAACAGATCCTTTTCACGGCGATCGGCATCGCCTATCCGCTTCCGCTGGGCTTTTTTGTTGTGTGGGCCTATCGAAGCATCTTGCGGGGGCAGGCCGTTCAGGGCGCCATGGAAGACGCCTAGGCCACATTCGCCCCCGGGTTCGCCGCCTCCGACCCGGTACAATCAGAAACAATCGGCGCCGATCGCGCCAGACGGCTTGCCCCGGCCGCGCCGGCGTGGCAATTTCCCCGCCTTGCTATCGATTTGCCCGAGGGATTATTGCCATGCGCCTGTTGGCCTTCGACAAGGATGGGGTTCCGACGCCTGGCGTGCGGCGGGGCGACGAGATCGTCGATCTTTCCGTGGCCGCCCCCGATCTGCCGGGCGACATCCCCGGCCTGCTGGCGCTGGGCGACGGCATCATGGAACAGGTTGCGCGCATCGTGCTGGACCCGCCGGCCGGGGCCGTGCTGCCGTCCGCGGACATCCGCTATCGCCCGGCGGTCTGGAACGCGCCGCGCTATATGTGTTGCGGGCTGAACTATGCCGAACATGCCAAGGAAGGCGGGCGCGAGCCGCCGGAAGACCCCTCGTTCTTCACCCGCTGCCCACAATCTTTCGTGGGTCATGGAGAGCCGATCGTACGGCCCTGGATATCGGAAAAATTCGATTACGAGGGCGAACTGGCCGTGGTGATCGGCAAGCCCGGCCGCCATATCGCGCTGGAAGACGCCCTGAAACATGTTGCCTTCTATACCCTGATGATGGACGGTTCGATCCGTGATTTCCAGCGCCTGGGAACGCAATGGACGCTGGGCAAGAATTTCGACATATCGGGTTCTCTCGGCCCCGATCTGGTGACGCCGAACGAACTGCCGGCCGGCGCTTCCGGCCTGCGGCTTGTCACCCGCATCAACGGCAAGGTGGTGCAGAACGACACCACCGACACCATGCTGTTCCCGGTCGCCGACCTGATCCACCGCCTGTCGAAAGCGATGACCCTGCTGCCCGGCGACGTGATCGCAACGGGCACGCCGTCGGGCGTGGGCTACGCCCGCACCCCGCCGCTGTTCATGAAGGCCGGCGACGTCTGCGAGGTAGAAGTCGAGGGTGTCGGCCGACTGCGCAATCCCGTTGTCGACGAGGAACAGGGCGCGGATAGCAAGGCATCGCCGGGCGTGAAAACCAGTAAATCGGCTGAAAAAAAAACGGTAACGCCAGCGCCTGAACCAGCCACTGCGACACCGACCAGAAACATTGGCGGCAAGGCCCCTGTCGCGCCCGCGCGCCCGCAGCTGCCCGATCATTAC
>JAOUMF010000441.1 GCA_029881615.1 Alphaproteobacteria bacterium
GTTCGTTGATCAGCTTGCCCATGTGATCATGCGCAATATTCTCGACGGCAATGACGATCCGTTCCGGGCCCGCGCCGCCGAACTGTTCTTCCGCAAGCAGACCGGCATGAACCGGGAAGGCGCCATCCTGCTGGGCGACGACGAAATCGTCGCCATGCGCCGCGAGCATGGTTTCGGCAATATCGGCAAGCTTCTGGCCGAGGCCGGTACGCCAACCCGCCAGGTGGAGCTGGATGTCCTGAATGCCGACAACGCCTCGCAGTATTGGGATCGCAGCGACCGTTTCGATATGGTGCTGGACCTGACCTTCGGCCGCGAGGGGCTGGATGCCCTTTGCCGGGTGATGGAACAGTGGGTTGGTCACTTCTTCGATCTGAAGGTTTCCGTCCAGCCGGCCCAGAGCGTGACCGACGAACACTGGGTCTGGCATATCGGGCTGGATACAATGGCCAGCGGTATATTGAACGATCTTTATAATGGCATCGATGTCGAGGAAGAACGGCTGGCCCGCCTGATATCCCTGTTCCGGCTGGAATTCGCCGACCCCCGCGCGGCATTGCCGCGGGTCCAGGGCCGCCCGGTCTATCTGGCGCTGGCCATGGCGGAAGACAATTCGGTGCGGCTGAAACCGCAGAACCTGCTGGTCAACCTGCCGATCGCCGAAACGGCGTAAGCAACTACACTGTAAATTCGAAAGGTTCGAGCGATGAACGAAGAAGCCTTGAATATGAGTATCCGCAAATTCCTGAAAAAGGTCGGCGTAACCTCGCAGCGCGAGATCGAACATGCGGTGCATGAGGCGCTGGCCGCCGGGAAAATCCCGGGCGACGCGGTTCTGAAAGCCAAGGTCGTATTGACCGTAGAGGGAGTCGGCCTGTCGACGAGCGTCGAAAGCGACATCGAACTGGAATGACCGGCGCGGACCGCGACTCTCTGCTGGACGGACCCGCCGCACGTATTTTTGCGGTGGCGATCGCCTTGGCCGGCATGGCCTTCCTTGGATGGATGCACCGCAACGATTTGTTCCCGCCGGAACCGGACGTGGCGGCCGACCCCAGGCAGGCCGCCTTCCAGGCCTGCTACGCCCCCCAGGCCGAACGCATCGCCAGGGATGCGGAAAGCGGGCAGCTAAACGCCGAACAGGCCGCCCTGTTCAAAAACCGCGCCGAAGCCTTCTGTGCCGACCAGGCGGAAAAGGGCAGACTACCCACCCAATAATCGAGCGCGGATCAGCCCTCTCCCTCGTCCTTCGCCCGTTCGGCCAGCAATTTTGCCCGCGCCGCCTCGATCTCTTCCTCGCGTTCGCGCAGATCGTCGTCGGTGGTGCGGGGGTTGGGGCGGGCGGCGCCCCCGAAAGGATCGTCCTTGGCCTCGAACTGATCGATCACGCGGCAGTCGTCGCACATCTTGATGCGCTGTGCCATTGCGCTGTCGGCAAACATCGGGTTCTTGCCCGACAGCTTTTCGAAGATATGCTCGATCGAGCTTTTGGTGCCGAAGGGCTTGCCGCAGCGCACGCATTCGAAGGGGTCTTCTTCCTTCAGCACCGTGGCGCGGCGGGCGTCGGCGGTGAAGGCCAGGCGCGGTTCCAGCCGGATCACCGATTCCGGGCAGGTATTGCGGCACAGCCCGCATTGCACGCAGGCCTGCTCGTCGAAGGCCAGTTGCGGTTTGTCGGGATTGTCCTTCAGCGCGCCGGTCGGGCAGGCGCCGACACAGGACAGGCACAAGGTACAGCCGGCCTCGTCCACCGTCACCCGGCCGAAGGGCGCGCCATCGGGCAGGGCCACGATATCGACGGGCGCGGGCGCCACGTCATGCAGATGGGTCAGCGCCAGCGCGATCACCGCGCGCTTGCCGCCTATCGCCAGAAACGTACCGGGCTTCGCGGGCGTGGAAAGCTTCGCATCCCACAATTGCCGCTCAACCTCTTCGGGGTCCGCCTCGGCGATTACCGACACCCGGCCGCCGCCGTAACCCAGCCCGTCCGTCAGCGCCTCGGCCAGCCCGATCTGTTGCGCCAGGCCGGACAGTTCGTCGCGACGGTCCGGCCCCACCAGGATACGCAGGGCCGACGCCCCCCATCCCAACGCGCAGGAAATCAGGTCGAACCCGGCCATGGTGACCTCATGCACCGCGAAGGGCAGCACATTGGCCGGCAGGCCGCGCCCGAAGCGCGCCATGGCGTCGACCATATCCGCCCCATGCCCTTCGTCATGCAACAGCAGCACCGCATCCTTCCCGCCCGCCGCGTGATAGGTGGTCAGCATGGTGCGCAGGCGGTTCAGCAGCGCATCGGCCGGGGGCATGTCATAGCGCGCCGCGCCGGTGGGACAGACGCTGTTGCAGCCACCGCAACCGCCGCACAGGTAATTGTCGATCTCCACATGGTCGCCCGACGGCGTAATGGCCGAGACCGGGCAGATATCCACGCAGCGGGTACAGCCTATTTTCATGCTGCGCGCGTGGGCGCAGAGGTCTGGCGTATATTTCACATAGCGCGGTTTTTCGAACTCGCCCACCATGTCGGCCAGTTCAAACAGCGCCTTCTGCACGGCGGCCGGATTGCCGGGATCGGGGCGCAGATAGCCGTCGATACGCTCACCCGCGGGAAACAGCGGCGCGCCGCCGGTGAGGTCGAGGATCAGGTGGCATTTCGAGACCGCGCCGTTGCGCGACGGCTCGAAAGTCAGGGTCCCGCGCGAAGACACGCTGGCCGGGGCGTAATCGTCGACGCCGATTTCAAAGGCGCCCATATGGCCCTTCGCCATCTTTACCGAACCCCTGAAGACCGGCACATCCATGATGCGCGGCGGCATGATATCGCCGGGACGGTCCAGCAGCAGGGTAACATCCAGCCGCCCGGCAAGTTGTTGCGCGGCCGCCAGCGCGGTCTCGTCGCGGCCATAAACCAGGCAGACACCCTCGGACGCCATGGTGACGGTGGGGGTCGGCGGCATGTCCAGCGCGGCCTCGGCCAGCAGGGCGGCGATCTTCGGGGTGGCTTTGGCGCCATCGGCGGACCAGCCGGCGCGTTCGCGGATATTCACATGGCCCAGCGCGGCGGCGGCGCCCCCGACTTCATCGGCAATTTCGTCGAACAGCGGCGCTTCCTGGGTGCAGGCGACGAGAACTTGCCCGCCCCTGGCGATTT
>JAOUMF010000444.1 GCA_029881615.1 Alphaproteobacteria bacterium
TCCTTCCCGCCGGGATCCGGCCCGTCGCCGACCATCACGGCCCGGCCAATCAGTTCAGCAGGCCCCACCGAGACCTGCAACTTTCCATAGCCCGACCAGATTTCAATCGCGCTGGCAATTGTTCCAAGCAGCGGGCCAGGTTCCTTCACTGTTCCGAAAAAACTTTCGTTCATAGGTCCATCGTACCAGGCGATGCCCTGTCGCATTTCCGCAACGACAACTTCATTCCTTAGCCAGCGGCCAATTCCGGCCGCAATCAACAGGGCCGCATCATCGGGGTTCTCTTTCTCCCAGGCGACGGCGCGCAGCCACGCACGATACAGTGCCTGAAAATCCGCCTGCCGTTCCCACAGCACATCATTTCGCGCCACCACCATTTCGACCAGCAAACCGGGCTGGCTCGACGTATCCACAAGAACCCCGCCATGGGGCATGTTTTCGGTACGGACCAGCCAGGGATTCCAGGTGACGGCGGCATCGACCTTGCTTCGTTCGAATGCCAGACCCGCCTCGCCCGGCGCCATTGCGACCGTAACGATATCGGTTTCGGCCAGACCGGCCGCGCGCAGCAGCATGTTCAGATAGAATTGCCGGCTGGTCCCGGGCTGTACTGCCACCGTCTTGCCTTTAAGGCCCGCGACATCCTCGATATCGTTGTTCGCGATCAACCCGTCGCCGCCCCGGGATTCCGCGATGGCAAAGGCGAAACGCATCCCGCCTTCCGCCGCCATCTGCAGGATCGCCTCGTCGATATTGGCGGTAATGGCATCGACTTCGCCAGTGGCCAGCGCCGACGCGCGGATTCTGATATCCTCTATGTTGACCAGTTCGACCGAGACACCTTCCTCGGCAAACCAGCCCTTTTCCCGCGCAATGAAAAACGGCCCCGGCGCCACCCAGCTTTCATAAGCCAGGCGCAGCGGTTCGGCGCGGGCCGGGGCAGCCGTCAGCAACAGGCCGAACCCCAGAAGCACCATCCCCGCCGCCTTGCGGCCTGTCGCCAGAAACACCCTCACACCAATTCTTCCTTGCCGGGCCACAGCGGGCGCGCCTAGCGACGCTTCGCCAGATTATCCGCCATGACACAAAGAATCTCATACATCATCGTTGCACCGACCAGCGCCGTCATGCCGCTGGGATCAAAGGGCGGCGAAACCTCAACCACATCCGCCCCGACGATATTCAGCCCTTGCAGACCCCGGATCATCTTCTGCGCCTCATGGGTGGTGAAGCCACCAATTTCGGGCGTTCCCGTGCCCGGTGCATAGACCGGGTCCAGCCCATCCACATCGAAACTGATATAAGTGGGCCCATCGCCGGCAATTGCCCGGGCCTCGGCGATGACCGCGTCGATACCAAGGTCGTACAGCTCTTCGATGGTGACCATGCGAATACCCTGTTCGATCCCCCATTCGTAATCCTGCTCGCCATATAATGACCCGCGAATGCCGATCTGAATGGTCCGTTTCGGGTCCAGCACGCCATCCTCGATGGCGCGGCGGAAAGGGGTGCCGTGGGTATAATGGTGGTCGCCGAAATAGCGGTCCCAGGTATCGTTATGAGCATCGAAATGCACCATGCCGACCGGCGCATCCTTGGCAATGGCGCGCATGATGGGCAATGAGATCAAATGGTCGCCGCCGGCGGTTATCGGCAGAATTCCGGCTGCCTTGACCTTGCCGTAAAATTCCTCGACCCGCTTCAGCGTTTCGAACAGATCGATCGGATTTACCGGTACATCGCCCAGATCGGCGCAGTTGGCGGCCTCGAACGGCTGAATACGGCTGACATGATGAACGTTGCGCATCAGGGTGGACTGGTCGCGGATCTGCCGGGGGCCATGCCGCGCACCGGCGCGATTGGTGGTGCCGCCGTCCCAGGGAACGCCGATCAATCCGATCTCGACGTCGGTCCAGTCCTCGACATGCGGCAGCCGCATGAAAGTGGCGATACCCGCGAAACGCGGCATGACATTGCCGGAGACCGGCCTGAAGGAACGTTTATCTTCAGCCATAGTTATTCTCGACCCTTGATTATTAATCTGATCCGGCCGCCCGAACCGGCCGCCAGCGAGGGTGAATTCTTCCCATGGCCCAACGCCCCGGTCAATGGATTTGCAAATATTCCTTAACGGAACGTCGGGAATGCACCCAGGCCCCTTGATCCCGCGCCCAAACTCGGCTACACACTCAGCCGTCCAACGGATAACCGTCTGCGTCCCCTTCGTCTAGCGGTCCAGGACGTCGCCCTCTCACGGCGAAAACAGGGGTTCGAGTCCCCTAGGGGACGCCATTCTTTTTTTCCCACCAACGTTGCGGGCTGTGTTGTCTAGATTTTTCCTCCGCCCGTGGGGCGGGCCGGGTGGCAATCGTCGGCGCGGGCGGGCAGGCGGACGGTAAAGCGACTGCCTTTGCCAGATTCGCTCTGGATGGAAATGGCGCCCCCCATCATTTCCGCGTAATGGCGGCTGATGGCCAGCCCTAGCCCGGTACCGCCATATTTTGGCTCGCGTCCCGCTTCGGTCCGTTCGAAGGCCACAAATATATTATCCAGATTTTCCCTCGCAATGCCGATACCGGTATCGGCGACGTCGAAACGAATCCATTCCCTGCCACCGGTCTGCGGCTCGTCACGCATTCGCGACACAGTACAGCGTACTTCGCCTTGCTCGGTGAATTTCGCGGCATTCGACAGCAGATTGTACAATATCTGCTTCAGCTTGGTTGCGTCGACGCGCATGGTGCCGGTCTCGTCAGGAATATCGAGGATGAAACGATTGCCGTTCGCCTCCACCAGCGGCCTGACCGTCGCCGCGGTTTCGCGCATCAGGGAAGCCAAATCAACTTCCTCGGGATGAAGCTCTGTACGGCCCGCTTCGATCCGCGACAGATCGAGCACCTCGTTAATTAATTGCAGCAAATGACGGCCCGCGACATTGATCCGATCCAGATCCTGCCCAAGGTCGGATAATCCACGTTCCTCGACATCCTCCTTCAGAATCTCGCTATAGCCAATAATGGCGTTGAGCGGGGTTCGGAGTTCATGGCTCATATTGGCGAGAAATTGCGATTTCGCCTCACTGGCCTCTTCGGCCTGCGACTTGGCGGCCATGAGTTCCTGTTCCGCCCGATAGCGTTCCGTGATGTCC
>JAOUMF010000443.1 GCA_029881615.1 Alphaproteobacteria bacterium
GTTCACCGCGTACTGCACGTCCCACCCGCCGGTATCCACCCCGATCTCGCGCAGCACCGCGATCGAGGCGTCGCGCATGATCTGGTATTCCTTGTCGGTCAGGGTCAGCGCCGGGGCCACCGTTACCGAGTCGCCGGTATGGATGCCCATCGGATCGACATTCTCGATCGCGCAGATAATGATGCAGTTGTCCGCGCCGTCGCGGACCACCTCCATCTCATATTCCTTCCAGCCCAGCACCGATTCCTCGATCAGCACTTCATGGACCGGCGAGGCGCGCAGGCCATTGCCCACCATTTCCTCGAACTCGACCTTGTTGTAGGCGATCCCGCCGCCGGTGCCGGCCAGCGTGAAAGACGGCCGGATAATTGCCGGCAAGCCGACGATATCCAGCGCCGCGCGCGCTTCGTCCAGATTGTGGACGACCTGGCTACGCGGCGATTCCAGCCCGATCTTGTCCATCGCGTCGCGGAAAAGCTGGCGATCCTCTGCCTTGGCGATAACGTCGGGCTTCGCGCCGATCACCTCGACGCCCAACCGCTCCAGCGTCCCGTTTTCATGCAACGCCATGGCCGCGTTCAACGCCGTCTGCCCGCCCATGGTCGGCAACAGAACATCCGGGCGCTCGGCAACGATCACCTTCTCCAGAAAGGCCGGCGTAATCGGCTCGATATAAACCGCATCGGCTGTATCGGGATCGGTCATGATGGTCGCCGGATTGGAATTCACCAGGATGACCCGGTAACCTTCCTCGCGCAGTGCCTTGCAGGCCTGCGTGCCCGAATAATCGAACTCGCAGGCCTGGCCGATAACGATAGGCCCGGCGCCGACGATCATGACGGATTTTATGTCTGTGCGTTTAGGCATTCTTTTCCATCATCTCGACAAACCGCGCGAACAGGTAATGTGAGTCCTTCGGGCCGGGGGAGGCTTCGGGGTGATACTGAACGCTGAATACCGGGCGATCCGTAACCCGGATGCCTTCCAGCGAACGATCGAAAAGCGACACATGGGTCATTTCCACGCCATCGGGCAGCGAGTCCTCGACCACGACGAAGCCATGGTTCTGGCTGGTGATTTCCACCTTGCCCGTGGCCAGATCCTTGACCGGGTGATTGGCGCCGCGGTGGCCATGATGCATTTTTTCCGTCCGCGCACCCAGCGCCAGCGCCAGCATCTGATGGCCCAGGCAGATGCCGAAGATCGGCTTGCCGGTTTCCAGCAGGGTCTTGATGGTCGGCACGGCATATTCGCCGGTCGCGGCCGGGTCGCCCGGGCCGTTGGCCAGGAAAATGCCATCGGGCTCATGGCTAAGCACCTCTTGCGCGCTGGCATTCGCGGGCACCACCGTGACCTTGCAGCCAAGCGCCGTCAGGCAGCGCAGAATATTGTGTTTCGCGCCGAAATCCATCGCCACCACGTGGAAGCGCGGATTTTCCAACTTGCCGTAGCCCTGGCCCAGCGCCCAGGTGGAGCCACCCCATTGATAGGTCTGGGTGCAACTTACGTCCTTGGCCAGATCCATGCCTTCAAGGCCAGGCCAATCGGCGGCCTTCTTTTGCAGCGCGGCGATATCCAGCTTGCCGTCCGGCGCATGGGCCAGCGCACCGGTGGGCGCGCCCAGTTCGCGGATGCGGCGGGTGACGCGACGCGTATCGACGCCGGCGATCCCGATCAGGTTCCGGGACTTCAGCCAGGCGTCGAAAGGCTGCGCGGCACGCCAGTTCGACGGTCCGGTAACCTCGGCGCGCAACACGCACCCTCGCGCGGCCGGGGTTGTTGTCTCAACATCTTCGGGATTGGCGCCGACATTGCCGATATGGGGAAACGTGAAATTGACGATCTGGCCAGCATAGGAGGGGTCGGTCATGATCTCCTGGTAGCCGGTGATCGAGGTGTTGAAACAAACCTCGCCAACCGTTTCGCCAGTTGCACCAATGCCCTGGCCCCAGAATACGGTCCCGTCAGCCAGAACCAATACCGCCGTCACGCCCGGGGGCACAGTAGTGGCGGATGGCTTCATTTCAGACATGCTGTGAAGTCCCCCTCCGGGGGCGGCTTGTGGCTTGCGCCGTTGCATCTGCGGCTAAATTGCGGCGTTTTTAAGCAAAAGCAGGCTCCACGTCAAGCCATGGATGCGATTCTCTTTGTTATTTATTTTCAACAAGTTACAGCTTACCTGACGGATTGCGTTAGCGAACGGGATAGGTTAGGCTACTCCCTTTCCGCCGGTCGGGAGCTTTACTGGGGGCAACCTGGCCGGTTTATACGGGAGGCGAGCATGGTGGCGAAAGTGCTGAAAGACGGCACCTGCCGCACGTTTTGCTTGGGTGAATTTGCACCCTGCGTCCCATTGCCCCCGCAGAACAGGCTAAAATCATGCTGCGCAAACGTTTAAAAGACGAACTCAAAAAATCGATGCTTGCCAAGGAACAGCGCGCCACCGCCACGCTGCGGCTAATCCTGGCGGCGCTGCAGGATCGCGATATCGCGGGTCGCTCCAAGGGGCAGGCCGATGGAATCGGCGAGGATGAAATTCTTTCCATGCTGCAGACAATGATCAAGCAGCGACGCGAAAGTATCGAAATGTACACGCAGGGCGGACGCGAAGAACTTGCCAAACAGGAGAGCGAGGAAATCGCCGTCATCGAGAGCTTCCTTCCCGCACAAATGGATGATGCGGCAATTGAAGCGGCCACCAGCAAGGCAATCGAGTCGGTCGGCGCCTCCGGCGTCAAGGAAATGGGCAAGGTAATGGCCGCGCTACGCGAGCAATATGCCGGCCAGATGGATTTCGCCAAGGCCGGCGCCGTCGCGAAAAGGCTACTGTCCAGTTAAGTAGGGCATGGGTCAAACTTGGCCCCTGTTATTCTGGAGCGAAGATAAATGGCGTTTCCGCCGCGATTTCTGGATGACATCCGCGACCGGGTAGGTCTGGCGGATGTTGTTGGCCGGCGCGTCAAGCTGGTGCGCAAGGGGCGGGAACATTCCGGCCTCTGCCCCTTCCATAATGAAAAAACGCCATCCTTCACGGTCAATGAAGACAAGGGGTTTTACCACTGCTTCGGCTGTGGCGCCCATGGCGATATTTTTTCCTTCATCCAGAATACCGAAAATCTGAACTTCCCCGAATCGGTCGAACAGCTTG
>JAOUMF010000445.1 GCA_029881615.1 Alphaproteobacteria bacterium
GAGGGCGGACCGTAACCCGCCCTCCCCGGTAACCGGTATTATTTGGCCAGCCAGGCGGCGAACCGCTCGTTCAACTCGTCCTGGTGATCGGCCCACCATTCCGGATCGTTCTGGAGGGCGTTTTTGAAGTTGTCGGGCGCCGTCGGCATATGCGGGCCCATCTCGATGCCGGCTTCGGCATGCTTGCCGATCAGCGGGATCGACGAGGCGCGCGCCGGACCGTAGGAAATCCAGGCGGCCTGATCGGCCAGACGCTGAGTGTCGGTCGAGAACTTGATGAAGTCGATAGCCGCTTCCCTGTTCTTGGCGCCTTTCGGAATGCTCCACAGGTCAAGGTCCCAGACCTGGCCGTCCCAGACGATCTCGAACGGCTTGTTCTCGGTGGCGACCGCGTTGAAGATACGGCCGTTATAGGCGGTGGCCATCACGACCTCGCCGTCGGCCAGCATCTGCGGCGGCTGGGCGCCAGCTTCCCACCAGATCACGTGGTCCTTGATCTTGTCGAGCATCGCGAAGGCGCGATCGACGCCTTCGGCGGTGCTCAGGACCTCATAGACCTTGGCGGCGGGCACGCCGTCGGCCATCAGCGCGAACTCCATATTCGGCTTCGGTCCCTTGCGCATGCCGCGCTTGCCGGGGAATTTCTCCACGTTGAAGAAATCGGCCATCGTGGTCGGGCCGCCATTCGGGAACTTGGTCTTGTCATAGGCATAGACGGTCGACCAGATGATGGTCGCCACCGCACATTCATGCAGCGTACCCGGCAGGAAGTCCTTGGCGGCCGGGGTGCCGTCGGGCGCCGGCGGCAGGCTGTCGAGCGGCAGGGATTCCAGAAGGCCTTCCTGGCAACCCAGCACCACGTCCGACAATTCGAGGTCGACGAGGTCCCAGGTCACATTGCCGGCTTCGACCTGCGCCTTAACCTCGGCGAGGCCGCCATTGTAATCTTCCGAATTGACCGTGATGCCCGTCTTCTTGGTGAAGGGCTTGTGATAGGCCTCGATCTGGCTCTTGGTATAGGCGCCGCCCCAGGAAACAACGGTAATGCTGTCGGCCTGGGCCGCCGCCGAAGCGGCGAAAAGGCCAGCTACGGCCAGAGAACTGAACTTGAGAAACGATTTCATTTAGGTACTCCCTCGTTTCGGTTTTCGTTTTGCCGGGAAACGCCGGCGGTTTATTTTTCAAGTCGGCCCGCCGTCCCGGCCCCCCGGAACCAGTTGGCCTGCAAAGTCCGACCTGACACTCGTCAGGCGTCGAGCGCCCGACAATCCTTCAAATCCCAACCAACCTTCACCTTGGCATGTTCCACCAACGCGGCGTGTTCCGACGCGTTCGGCACCTTGACGATGAAATCATCATGGCCGCAAACATTGACCCGCGTGCGGATATGGTCGCCAAGATAGATCAACTCTTCCACGGTGCCCTCGAAGACGTTCGCCACCGATCCTTCCGGCGGGTTGATCGTCACCCGTTCGGGGCGCAGCGACAGCGTGGTGCGCTCGCCGCTCCCGCCGACATTGACGGGAAGCGCCGTAACCACGGCCCCGCCGTCGACCTCGACGGTGCAGCTGCTGTCCTTGACATCCTTGACCGTGCCCATCAGCCGGTTGTTTTCACCAATGAACTGGGCGACGAAAGCGTTCAGCGGGCGCTCATACAGGTCGGCGGGCGTCGAGAGCTGCTGGACCACGCCATCATTGAACACGGCGATGCGGTTCGACATGGTCAGCGCTTCCGACTGGTCGTGCGTCACGTAAACCACCGACACGCCCAGGCTTTCATGGATATGCTTGATTTCGTATTGCATTTCCTCGCGCAGGTTCTTGTCCAGCGCGCCCAGCGGTTCGTCCATCAGCACCAGGTCGGGGTCGAACACGAGTGCGCGCGCCACGGCCACGCGCTGTTGCTGCCCGCCTGAAAGCTGGCCGGGACGACGGCCCGCCATCTCCGGCAGGCGCACCATGTCGAGCGCTTTCCCGATGCGGCTTTCGATCTCGGCCTTACCCATCCCGCGAACTTCCAGAGGGAACGCGAGATTTTCCGCCACCGACATATGCGGGAACAGCGCGTAATTCTGAAAAACCATGCCGATGCCGCGCTTGTAGGGCGGCACGTTGTTGATCGGCCGGCCGTTCAGCGTGATCTCGCCATGCGTCGCGGGCTCGAACCCCGCCAGCATCATCAGGCAGGTCGTCTTGCCCGAACCGGACGGCCCCAGCATTGTAAGAAATTCGCCGCGCGCAATATCGAGGTTGAGATTCTTGACGACCAGAACCTCGCCGTCATAGCTCTTCTGGACGTTGATGAACCGGACGATCGGCTCGTTACTGTCTGACATAATCGACTTGGTATCCCTGTTCATTTTTCGGGTGCGCCGCAATGCACCCTGTTCGGCCGGCGAGCCCGGCTCTGTCGCCTATGCTTCAATATCGACGGGCAAAAGTAAAGGGGATAGTGGGTTATTTATAATAACGTGCCTGCGACGGGAACTTTGCCATTCCCGCCGCACGGCCAATACAATATCTGAAATTGGCTGTTACGCCGCTCTTTTCAGGGATAAATCCCGCCACACGTCGATCAGCGCTTCGACCAGCCTGTCCATCATTTCGTCGTCATGCAACGGACAGGGGGTGAGGCGCAACCTTTCGGTCCCCTTGGGCACGGTGGGATAATTTATCGGCTGCACATAGATGCGGTGGCGCTCCATCAGCAGGTCGCTGGCGCGCTTGCACAACTCGGCGTCGCCCACCAGCACCGGCACGATATGGCAGACCGACGGCATGACCGGCAGGCCAACCTCCCGCAGGCGGCGCTTCAGGGTTTCGGACCTCTCCTGGTGCCGGTCGCGCAGCGACTGGTTGTTGCGCACATGGCGCACGCTGGCGCAGGCGCCGGCCGCGACCGCCGGCGGCAGGGCGGTCGTGAAGATGAATCCGTTGCCGAAGGACCGCACGAAGTCGATCAGGTTGGACGAGGCCGCGATATAACCGCCGATCACCCCGAAAGCCTTGCCGAGCGTGCCCTGGATAACATCGACGCGGTCCATAACGCCGTCCCGCTCGGCGACGCCGGCGCCATTCGGCCCGTACATGCCGACCGCGTGGACTTCGTCCAGGAAGGTCAGGGCGTTGCGCTTGCGGGCGACTT
>JAOUMF010000446.1 GCA_029881615.1 Alphaproteobacteria bacterium
GCAGTTCAGCTTTTCCAGCCCGTTCAGATAATCGAGCTTCTGGCGGTCGATGACGATAAAGCGGCCGCGAAGCAGGACCGGAATTCCATAAACCCGAAAACAAACCTTCTGGTAAACGAACATGAACAGGTCGAGCAATGCCAGGGGCAAAATCAGGGAATAGATGAAAGGCGAGGTTACGGCCTCCAGAAAACCGGACTCACGCAAGAACTGAACGACGCCGCGCCTTAATTCGCGGTGGCGAGCGCGCAATTTTTCCTCGAAGATAATGCGCTTTCCGACAATCCTGTATTTGAATTGCTCGCGCTTTTGCCGCAGTTCGATTTCCAGTTCGTCCTCAAGCGCGCGGATGCGGGCGACAAGCCTGGCGATGGTGTCTTCCATCCTGTTTCCCTTCGGGGCAAGAATGCGCCGGCGGCGCCGGGCGCTCGCACCATCCAACAGGTTTGACGGCCGTTACGCAAGCCGGTGCCGATGGCGCGCGCGAATTCGGCATGCTAGATGAAGACAGGAAGACACAAAGCGGGTTACAGGGCCAACCCCATGCAGGAACGAAAGATGACCAATACGACCGCTCGCACCGCGCCGAATGCCGATGCCGTGGCGCGCACGCGCAGCCTGGCCGCCGTGCTGGCCAGCATCCTGGCGGTCGGCATTACCATCGGTATCGCCACGCCATTGCTGTCATTGTTGATCGAACATGCCGGTCACGGGGCCGTCATGGCCGGCGCGAATGCCGCCGTCGGCACGGTGGCGGTCGTGCTGGTATCGCCCTTCGTGCCACGGCTGGTGAGAGCCTTTGGCGTGCTGGGATCGATGTATGCGGGGATATCGATCAGCACCGTGGCGATGCTGCTGTTCCCGATGACGGATAATCTGGTGCTCTGGTTTGTCTTCCGCTTCGTCCTGGGCGCGGGCATGGCGGTGCTGTGGGTGGTGGGCGAGACCTGGCTGAACGCCGCGACCTCGCCGAACAATCGCGGACTGGTTTCCGGCATTTATTCGACCCTGCTGGGCGTTGGTTTCGCCGCCGGGCCGCTGGTTATCACCGGGGTCGGGATAGACGGCCCCCTGCCCTTCATGATCGGGGCGGTGCTGGTGCTGGTTTCGGCCTTGCCGCTGGTTCTGGCCCGGCGGCTGGCGCCGCGCGGCGTTGGCGAAGAGGAAGGCGGCTTGCTGCGAACGCTCACCATGGCGCCGCTGATCATGAGCGCGGTCTTCGTCTGCGGCTTTATCGACATGGCGATCCTGTCGCTGCTGCCGCTATACGGACTGCGCGCCGGGCTTGACGAACAAAGCGCGCTGATCCTGCTGACGGTACTGATTTCCGGCACCACGGTCATGCAGCTTCCCACCGGCTGGCTGGCCGACCGGCTGGGGCGGTTTCGTCTGTTGATCTCCTGCGCCGTGGTGGGCACCGCCGCCCCGCTGCTGGTGCCGGCGGCGATGGGCAATGACACCCTGCTGTGGCCGATCCTGTTCCTGTGGGGCGGCACGACGGTCAGCCTCTACACCATCGGCCTGGCCATGCTGGGCGAGCGTTTCAGCCCCGAGCGGCTGCCGGCGGCCAACGCGATGATGGTGATTTCCTATTGCATGGGCAGCATCATGGGCCCGCCGATCACCGGCGCCGCGATGGAAGCCTGGGGTATGGACGCCATGCCATACGGCCTGGCCCTGATCTGCGGCCTGTTCACACTGGGCGCCCTGGCGGGGCGGCTTCGGGCAAGCGGGGAGTGAATTCCAGTTCGTTGCAAGAAGCCGAGGCCCTTTTGCAACGTAAGTCCCGGCAGCCGAAGCGGCATTTTGGAAGCAAAGTCGTTTCACCGAACTGACAAAGCGCCAACAGGCAATTCCAATCGACCCGGATCGGCCCTAGCCCTGCAATGCCCGGCGGACGCCCTGCAAATGACGCAACAGTTCGCCCCAGCGCTCGTCGCCCAGCTTGTCGATCATCCGGGTCTGGGCATCGCGCCACATGGGCGCGGCCTTTTCCAGAAGTGCTATGCCTTCGGGCGTAACGGTGACGTTTCGTACCCGCCGATCGGCGCCGGCCACGATCTTCAGCAGGCCTTCCGTTTCCAGCGGCTTTAGATTACGGGTCAGCGTCGTGCGGTCCATCGCCATTTCGTCGGCCAACCGACTGATTGGCGCCGTCCCCGCTATCGCGGCCGCGGCCAATAGCGAAAATTGCGTACTTTTCAGCCCGCTATCCCTTAACGCATCGTCATAAAATTGAGTTACGGCACGCGCCGCCTTGCGCAAATTCAAACTTGTGCACATAGCGGTTGCCGAAAGATCGCTTTTCCCCACCCTGCGAATCCTTTTTATTCGACAAACTATACGTAGGTGTATTTACACAACAACGCGACCGTCTACAAGTCACCAGAATCGTTGCGCGACGGCATGTCGCGGCGTAGTGTCCCCGCCATGAAACATTCCATTCAAAATTCAGCTATTGGCGTTGATGGCTCCGAAATTGGGGTGCCGTCGCGGCATTTGGCATACGTAAGGCGATACTCGGTGCAGATTTATGACTAAGACTGAAGAACCCGTTGCGCCACCGACTCCAAAAGGAGAGCGCATCGCCAAACGGCTGGCGCGCGCGGGGCTCTGTTCCCGGCGCGAGGCCGAAACCTGGATCGCGGCGGGCCGAGTGTCGGTGGATGGCAAGCTGCTGGACTCGCCCGCCTTCACGGTCACCGACGCAAATATCATCGCCGTGGACGGAAAGCCGCTTCCCGCGGTCGAGCCGACCCGTCTGTGGCGCTATTACAAGCCCGTTGGGCTGGTAACGACGAACCGCGATCCGCAGGGCCGCCCCACCGTGTTCGCCAGCCTGCCCAAGGAAATGCCCCGCGTGGTTTCCATCGGGCGGCTGGATATCAATTCCGAGGGGCTGTTGCTGCTGACCAATGACGGTGAACTGGCGCGCCGGCTGGAACTGCCCTCGACCGGCTGGGTGCGGCGTTACCGGGTACGGGTAAATGGCAAGGTCGATATTCCGAAGCTGGAGACCCTGGAAAAAGGGATCGAGATAGAGGGCGTACGTTATGGGCCGATCCGCGCCCGGCTGGATCGCCAGATGCCCAACAATGCATGGCTGACGGTCAGCCTGGCGGAAGGCAAGAACCGAG
>JAOUMF010000447.1 GCA_029881615.1 Alphaproteobacteria bacterium
TAAGGGCTCACGCTGGCCGCCGACGACCTGGTGGTAAACCTGAACGGCGAACTGGAACGGTTCAAGGTGAAGGTCAAGGAACGCCCGGAACAGATCAAGGTCACGCGTAGCGCCGGATATACCGGCGGCGGGGATCTCGGTTCCGGCTTCGCAATCCTGTTCCTTCTGCTGGCAAGCGCAGCCGCCTGGCATGGCCGCCGTCGTATCCGATAGGGCGGGCTTCCCGGTCGTCACCCTGCTGGTGGCGGCCGGCGGGCTTGCCCTGATGGCGCTGCCTGGCTTGTCGCACTGGCTCGTCTATGACCGCGAGCATGTGCTGGCCGGCGAGGTCTGGCGGCTGGTCACCGGCCACGCGGTGCATTTCTCATGGTCCCATGCGGGCTGGAATCTGGCCTTGTTTTCACTCGCCGGCGTCTGGCTGGAACGGCACGCGCGCGTGCCCTATCTCTGGCTGATCTCATGTACCGCGCTGGCCGGCGGCCTCTGCTTCCTGGTGTTTATGCCCGACATGGCCCGGTATGGCGGGCTGTCGGGCGTGGTCAGCGCCATGGTCGTTTATCTGGCTTTGATCGAAATGCGCCAGCCTGGCCCCACCCGCATGCTCTGGGGCGCCATCCTGCTGCTGTTCGCAGCCAAGGTCGGGTATGAACTTCTGGTCGGGCGGGCGCTTTTCGCCGCGCCCGGCGCCACCCCGTTCGAGGTGGCGCCGGTTGCTCATATTATCGGGGCGGCGGTCGCGGCCGCGCTGTTTTTTGCCCCTTCGGCTATTCGCAGGTCAGCATGATCTTGCCGATATGGGTGCTGGTCTCCATCAATGCGTGGGCATCGGCGGCCTGCGCCAGGGGGAAGGTCTTGTGGATCAGGGGCTTCACCTTGCCGGCCTCGATCAGCGGCCAGACCTTTTCACGCAGTTCCGCCGCGATTTCGGCTTTCTGCGCCACGGTGCGCGGGCGCAACGTCGACCCGGTGATGGTCAGCCGTTTCAGCATCATCGGCAGGAAGTCGATCTCGACCTTGCTGGGTTGCTGAAAGGCGATCTGCACCAGTCGTCCTTCCACCGCCAGCGCCGCGATATTGCGCTCGATATAGGAACCGCCGACCATGTCGAGAATCAGATCAACGCCCTTGCCGTCGGTCAGTTCCCCGATCGCCTCGACAAAATCCTCGCCGTGATAGTTGATGACGGCTTCGGCGCCGAGATCGCGGCAGACGATCGCCTTTTCCGCGTTGCCGACGGTGGTGAAAATCCGTGCTCCGAATTCGCGCGCAAGCTGGATCGCCGTGGTGCCGATGCCGCTGGATCCGCCATGGATCAGGAAGGTCTCGCCGGCCTTCAGGCGGCCGCGCTGAAATACGTTGGTCCAGACCGTGTAATAGGTTTCCGGCAGGCCGCCGGCTTCCAGCAGTGACAGGCCCTTTGGCACGGGCAGGCATTGCGGTGCGGGCGCCACGCAATATTCCGCGTAGCCGCCGCCTGAAACCAGCGCGCAGACCGGGTCGCCGACCTTCCAGCCGGTAACGTCCGGCGCCATCTCGACAATGGTTCCGGAAACCTCCAGCCCCGGAACGGGCGACGCGCCCGGCGGCGGATTATAGCCGCCTTTGCGCTGCAGCACATCGGGGCGGTTGACGCCCGCGGCATGAACCTTGATCAGGACCTCGTCCGGGCCGGGCCGTGGAACCGGCCCGTGCGCGGGAACCAGAACCTCGGGTCCGCCGAATTCGGGCAAATCGATGAAATTCATCTCGCTTGGGATTTCGTTGCTCATCGCCTGTTCCTTGTCCTGGATTGCGCGCGCCCGAACTGCCGCGAGCCCCGGTGGATATACCGCAATGCAAGGGAAATAGAAATGCCGCTCGACAAGACCGACGACAGCGCCAGGATGCCTTACCAGATCCCCATGCCGCGCGAATGCGCGCCGGAAATGCCATCCCGGCCGACGAGCGGCTTTGGGTGCCGCAGGCCGAGAATGTCTGGTTTCGCCCGCTCTGCCTGAATGTCAGCCAGGGTTATTGGATGAATCTGTTGCGGGTGCGCAAGTCCAGCGTGCTGTCGCGCCACCGCCATCCCAACCCGGTGCATGGCTTCGTACTGAAGGGCCGCTGGCATTATCTGGAACATGACTGGGTCGCCGAGGAAGGGGCTACGTCTACGAACCGCCGGGCGAAACCCACACTTTGGTGGTGCCCGAGGGGGTCGAGGAAATGATCACTTTCTTCCAGGTTAACGGCGTCATGAACTACGTCGATCCCTGGGGCAAGCCGATGGGTTATGAGGACGTCTTCACCAAGGTCGATATATGCCGCAAACATTACACCGAATGCGGCCTGGGCGAGGACTACGTGGATCGGCTGATACGGTAGTCCTTGCGCGCTGTCGCGGCTCTAGTCTTCGCGAGAGACAGCGGCGACTTTTTTGGCGCGCGCCCGCTTGGCGAACAAGACCGCGATTTTCTTGTAGAGACCTGGTGGAAGAAACCCGTAGTCGAAGCGTCCCGGGTTTCCCGGAACGGCGGCAAGGTCGGCGCCGGGCCAGGCGAACTGGTTCACTTCGCTTATCACGACCCATGAGCGCTGACCATCGAGTCTCAGGCGCCCCTTCGTGGCGGGAGGAATTTCCACCGCCGCATCCTTGTCCCGAGGCGCCGTATGCGTGACCGGCGCCACGAAAACGGTTTTCCCGCCATCGTCCGCGACAACCGCGAGTACGATGGCGCAGGGGCGGTTCTTTACCCCTTCGATTCGTCCCTGCCGGTGCTCTTCATGCCAGAGATATGAATAGGAGATAACGAGACCGGGTTGCGGGTCGGGCAGCGCCACGGAACCCGGTTACCCTTCAAGTTCGGTATCTAGATGCTGATGGCCGGGCGGCACTTCCGATTTTTCGATGGCGTCGATGATTTCGTCGGGAAGTTCCTCGGTCAGCAATGCGCGCCGGTCCAGTTCCTTCAGTCGCCGATATTCCTCGGCCGCAAGAATAACCACATGCTCGCGCCCATGCTTGGTGACGGTCACCGCGCGCCGCAGGGCCATGTCCTGATACTGGCCGACATTCTTCTGGAATTCACGCGATGTCACACTTGGCACGAGGGGATCCCGACGGTAATTTGCACCTGCAATACGGATTATACCCGC
>JAOUMF010000448.1 GCA_029881615.1 Alphaproteobacteria bacterium
AAACCTGGCATGCATGGGGCAAGGGCCCGCGCGGGAATCGGCGCAAGCTGCGGGTCGACGAACTGGCCGGGGCAAAACGATCCAATCTCGACCATGTTATCGCCAGCGACGGGCTTGAATTCGCCAATGCCGGCCACGGGGGCGAGCCCGTCCATGTGCGCGGCTGGCACCAGCTACAGGATGCGGCGCGGGCCGACTATCTCTGGGATTTGTCCGACCACTCGGCGCTATACGCCAAGCTGCGATAAACCGGCGCGCAACTCTCGCGATGGCGATGCGGAACCTGTCAGGTGGAAGCCTATTCCAGCGATGGAAGGCCACCGAAGGAATGCAAGCGGGCGCTAAAATCGGGGCTGTGAGGGATTTGGCGGTGCGGTCAGCGGGCAAGATGCGTCAATAATAGATACCCTTATCGCCGCCGGCCGCGTTTCTCGTCGCGTTGGACGTACCACAAGAGCAGCCAGATGAACGGCCAGGACCAGAGAGGCGGCCGGTCTTCCCGCGGCATCCTCCACAGCTTCCACGCCCGCTCCATCTCCGGGTCTTTCGGCCGTTTAACGCCCTTGCGCAGCGCCAGCTTCTCGAAGCGGGGCTCCGGTCCCTCCGCCGGCGTTTCATCATGCTTGAACCCGGCAATGTCCTGGGCGAGGCGCAGCGGAACCTCGAAGATATAATCGACATCCGCATCCTCGCCGCCTTCGGCGTCCTGCTTCGCCAGATATTCCGCCCGCACGGATTCGAATTCAGCCGGTGGTTCGCCCTCGACCTCCAGATGACACCTGCCATTGTCGGACTCGTGGATGACCTTCCACAGGCAGGCCCCGCCGCGCCACAGCGCCGCCGAGGAAGACATGACATGCTCCTCGACCTCGCAGACGATAACGTCGCGCGCCGCCGATAGTGCCGCATGGTCGTTATGGGCGATGAATTCATATCCAGAGCGGTCGCCAACCGCGAGATACCAACCGCCCGGCAGTGCCGCGCCGGAAAACTCATAATCGGGATATGGCTGCCCGCCACCCTTGCGCTCCATCCCCAGCGCGGCGCAGGCAGCGTCCGCATCCGTGTCCTTCATCGCCATCCAGGCCAGACTGAATCCCATGATACGCCGCTCCCGTTACGTCGGGAACATTACAACCGACGAGCGATTAAGGAAGCGTAAAGAGCGCGCATGGCGCGGCGTTAACCCGGCATTAGGGAAACATCGCGCTTAATGAGGAGCGAACGGCGGGGAATATGCAACCGGGGAAGCATGAGGGCGCCCATGGAAGACTTGAAAATCGATATCTGGAGCATGTTCTGGCGGCGCCTGTTCGCCATGATCAGGACGAAAGTGACGATCGTGCTTATCCTGATCGGCATTACATTGTTCAATATCGCCGTCAGCATTTTCGACCCCTACCAAAAACCGACCTTCGACGTCGCCCAGGCCCAGCAAGAAGAGGTCGCCAACGCCCTGCGGGAAGGGCGCGCGCCCGACATCATGCAGTTCGTGCCGTATGACAACAGCAGCGTCATCAACTATCTGGTCCCGCTGTTCGGCATCTGGCTGTTGTGCAGGTTCGCTCGACGGCGCCGCCGCCTGCCGGTAGCGATCATCGGGACACTCGTCCTGCTGTGGGCCGGCTTGTGGCTGACCTGGACCGGCGGCGAGGCCCTGGCCGATTTGTATGATGCCCAGTGGATGAGCGACAAGAACCGCGGGCAAACCTGGATATTTACCGGAATTATGGCCATTCTGGTGCCAGTGCTTTCGTTCCGCTGGTTGTGGCGGGGGCCGGGCTGGCTCGACCGAATACTGCGCGGCGGCGGGGGCAACGATGACGATGAATCGGCGGCCTGGGCCCGGTTCTGGCTGTTCGCCACCGTCATAGCCGGCGCACCGGCGCTGTGGTGGATGTATGACGGCTTTGACGGTGGCTCGATTCCCGGCCCCTTTGCGCTGGGCGCGCGCACCAGCTTCGTGGTCTGGGCGCTTTGGCTGATGACCAGCGCCCAGTTCAACCTCGTATGGCCCGGCGATGGCCCGAACATCGAAGAGACGCCGGAAGAGGCCATCGAAGCCTTCTTCGACACATAGCGATGGAAGGCCACCCAGGGAATGCAAGCGGGCGCCGGAATCGGGGCTGTGAGGGATTTGGCGGTGCGGTCAACGGGCAAGCCGGGTTGAAACGGTTAGCCACCCCCGGCAAGCACAAACGCACCGAATTATCAGATGCGCTGTTAAGCGGCATGGACGTATCGCGTGCATTTTACTCAAAAATAAAACGTAAAAAGCGGCATTATCCGCCAATATCGGCTATTATTGCGTTTAAATTCGGGGGGTGTTTTCGCCAATGACGGCCCTTTCGGCAATCAAGATGCCGGAAGCCGACCGCCTTCAGTTTCAGCACGAAAATGACTTCCCCCCAAAAAGAATGACGGCGAAGGCGCCGCTTTTCGGCAAGGGACCGGCGTTAAATTCCGGTTTTCATAATTCGAGCATAAGGTAAGGAGCTATAATAATGATGATCTATAAGAGGAAAGGTTTCGGGCTGACCCTGGCGCTGGCATTTGTTCTGGCCGGTTGCATGGGCAGCGGCGGGGGCGGTGGGGCCGGTGGCCCGACCATCGACATGACCGCGGTTGGCAGCGGCGGGGGAACCTCCGAAGCGGACGCCTATCTGCTGCCGGGCACCATGCCGGCGGGCACCAACGGCGACATGAAGGATTATTTCGCGCAGGGCGGATACTGGCAGGTCGGTTATTCCAAGTTGCAAAAGGACGTGTTTACAAACGCTTCCTATCGCAGCACTTTCGGGTCGATGTATTACAACGCCGACGCGGACCAGTGGGTGCTCTACGTTAATTCCGCGCCCTACACCCTTTCCGACAACGGCGCCGGCATATACGAATCTTCAAGCGGATGTTACCTGAGCACCTCTGCCTGTACGGCGGTCGACCAATATGACGATGCCACCAAGGACATGTATGGCACCTTCGCCAACGCCATGCATTACGATGGATCCTACAAGGCGAGCTTCATCACCGCCCATTACGGGATGCTGACCGCCGACATGCCGGCCGGCTCGGCCACCTTCAATGGCGTGTTCGAGGGCGCGGCGAACGACCAGACGACCTTCTACGCGGCAACG
>JAOUMF010000449.1 GCA_029881615.1 Alphaproteobacteria bacterium
CTCGATCCGCGCGGTGGCGATCGGGTCCAGCGCCGAACAGGGCTCGTCCATCAGAATGACTTCCGGGTTCACCGCGATGGCGCGGGCGATGCAGAGACGCTGCTGCTGGCCGCCGGAAAGTCCGGTACCGGCCTCGCCCAGCCGGTCGCGAACCTCTTTCAGCAATCCGGCCTTTTCCAGGCTGGTGAAGACGATCTCGTCCAGTTCGTCGCGATTGGCCGCCAGCCCGTGAATGCGCGGGCCGTAGGCGACATTATCGAAAATCGATTTCGGAAAGGGGTTCGGTTTCTGAAATACCATCCCGACCCGCGCCCGAAGCTCGACCACGTCCATATCGTTGATGTCGCCCTCGTCGAGCCTGATATCGCCCTCGACCCGGCAAATCTCGACCACGTCGTTCATGCGGTTGATGCAGCGCAGAAAGGTGGATTTGCCGCAGCCCGACGGCCCGATCAGCGCGGTTACGTGATTGACCGGCACATCCAGGTCGACATTGAACAGCGCCTGTTTCGCGCCGTAGAACACATTAACGCCCCTGGCGCTGACCTTCGACGGCGTTTCCTCGACCGTCTGATGAGCGTAGCTGAGCGACGAAGTCTGATTTGGCGTCATACCAATATTCCTACCAGCGGCGTTCGAATTTCTTGCGCAGCAACACCGCGCCGAGATTCATGAGAATGAGAAAAGCCAGCAGCACCATCGTCGCCGCGGACGTGCGTTCGACAAAGGCGCGTTCGGGACTGTCGGCCCACAGATAAATCTGCACCGGCAGCGCCGTGGCGGCGTCCAGGGGGCTTTTCGGCAGATCGACGATAAAGGCGACCATGCCGATCATCAGCAGCGGCGCGGTTTCGCCCAGCGCCCGCGCCATGCCGATAATGGCGCCTGTCAACATGCCGGGCATCGCCAGCGGCAAGACGTTGCCGGCCACCATCTGCATGCGGCTGGCGCCCAGCCCCAGCGCACCTTCGCGAATCGACGGCGGCACCGCCTTCAGCGCGGCGCGGCCGGCGATGATGATTGTCGGCAGGGTCATCAGCGCCAGCACCAGGCCGCCGACCAGCGGCGCGGAACGGGGCATGCCAAAGAAATTGAGGAATACCGCAAGGCCCAGCAGGCCGAAGACGATGGAGGGCACGGCGGCCAGATTGTTGATATTGACCTCGATAATATCGGTCCAGCGATTCCTGGGGGCGAATTCTTCCAGATAGATCGCCGACATCACACCCATCGGAAAGGCCAGTATCAGAACCACCAGCATCGTCCAGAGCGACCCCAGCGCGGCGCCGGCAATACCCGCCAGCTCCGGCTCGCGGCTATCGCCGCCGGTAAAGAACTGAAAATTGAAACCGGTCGATATCCGTCCCTGCTTGCGCAGCAATTCGATGCGGGCGATCTGTTTGTCGGATACCCGGCGTGCATCTTCCGGCAAGTCGGCGCTGATATAGCCCTTCATGTACATGTCGACATCGTCGGACCCATGCACCCAGAGCGACAGGGTCTGACCGACCAGCGAAGGATCCGCCATCACTGCGTCACGCAGATCGTAAGCGGCGCCGCTACTGACCAAATCGTACAGGTCACGCTTTTCCTGGCGTTTCTTTACTTCGGGAAACAGCGCGCTCAACGACTGCTTGACCAGCTTTTCGTAATTTCCCCCGGACAATGCCGCCGGGTCGCGATTGCCGTCGGGGTCTATTTCAGCCTCGTCGACCAGCACTTCCATCAGCACATAGGTCTGGCGAAAGGCCGACCAGCCATTGGCGATGATGGTGCCGAACAGAACAGCCAGCATAAGCAGCGCCAGGCCGATCGCGGCAAGGCCATAGGCCTTGAAACGGCGTTCCGCGGCATAGCGCCGACGCAGGCCGGCCCTGACCTTCTGTGTCGTGTCGGCGCGGGAAGAAAGGGCATCAGTCATATTGTTCTCGGTATTTCCGGACCACGTAAAGCGCGATCACGTTCAGCGTCAGCGTCACCAGGAACAGCATCAGGCCCAGCGCGAAGGCGGCCAGGGTCTTGGCGCTGTCGAATTCCTGGTCACCGGTCAGCAGCGTAACGATCTGCACCGTCACCGTTGTTACCGCCTCAAAGGGGTTGGCGGTCAAGTTGGCGGCCAGGCCGGCGGCCATGACAACGATCATGGTCTCGCCGATGGCGCGCGACACGCCCAGCAGCAGTCCACCAACGATACCCGGCAGGGCCGCGGGCAGCACCACGCTGCGGATGGTCTCGGACCGGGTGGCCCCAAGCCCGTAGGAACCCTCGCGCATGCTGTTGGGAACCGCCGCGATGGCATCGTCGGACAAGGACGATACGAAGGGGATAATCATGATCCCCATCACCGCACCCGCCGCCAGCGCGCTTTCCGACGCCACGTCCAGCCCCAGCAGCCCGCCGCTTTCGCGCAGGAAGGGGGCAACGGTCAGGGCGGCGAAAAAGCCGTAAACGACGGTCGGAATGCCGGCCAGGATTTCCAGCAGCGGCTTCAGCACGGCGCGCACTCTCGGCGCCGCATATTCGGCCATGTAGATGGCCGACAGCAGGCCGACCGGCGCGGCCACCGCCATGGCGATAAAACTGATCAGCGCGGTGCCCGCGAAGACCGGGCCGGCGCCGAATGCCCCCGACGACCCCACCTGATCGGCGCGGATCGCGGTTTGCGGGCTCCATTCCGAACCGAACAGAAATTCGGTTACGGACACCAGGCGGAAGAACCGCAAAGCCTCGAAAAGCAACGACAGCACGATGCCCAGCGTGGTGAAGACGGCGATGGTCGAACTGACGAGCAGCAAGCCACGCACGATCTTTTCCACCATGCGCCGGGCCCGCAATTGCGGGCTGACCATGCGTAGCCCGATACCGGCCCCGGCCAGCAAAATGGCGACGGAAAGGGCTGAAAGCGCCAACGGCGCGCGGCCGGTCAGCGAAACATAATGCGCCGCGGCATCCGCAAGCCTTGGGTCGTCCGGCAACCTGCCGACCGCTATGGCGTTTCGTATATCATTATAGATCAGCCCGGTTTCCGAAGAGGGCAGTGAGCGTAAATCGTCGGGCAGGCCGGCGATGACCAGGGTCTCGACAAGCGTGGGCTGAAAAGCCAGCCAGAGGGCGACAACCGCGACCGCCGGC